>NZ_JAUBSF010000007.1:10325-25471 GCF_036704615.1 Microcoleus sp. K4-B3 | reverse complement strand
GGTGGAGTTGTACCGGGTGGAGTTGTACCGGGTGGAGTTGTACCGGGTGGAGTTGTACCGGGTGGAGTTGTACCGGGTGGAGTTGTTGGTTGATTGGTAGTGACGATCGCACTATTGCCTTGAGTGTAAGAATTTATGAAAGATTGCCCCTGAGTAATAGTACCCAAAGCATTGCTGGCGATCGCCCCAGCAGTACCGTTAGCCGTCGCATCTCCCACCACAAAAGCCGTCGGGGGATTGACATCGCCGCCCCCGTGGGCGATCGTAACTGTACCGGGTTGAGTGTCGCCAAGAGTCGAGATGCTAACAGGAGTGCCGTTTTGGTCAAAAGTACCCGTCACTCGAACTAAACCCGGAGTTGCGATCTCAACCTTACCGCCCGGAGCATCGATCGATGCAATGCTAATATCATTTTGAGCGTTAAGATTTACTGTAGAAGTGCGATCGACCCTAACAACAGGATTAACATTTATTCGCCCAACTGCGATTTCGTTTCCCGCTAAAATTCCGACACTTTCAGCAGCATTTATATTGCCAGTGCTGACAGTTCCCCTGCTGCTAGTGACATCAACTGCAACTCCCCGCAAATCCCCTGAATCCACATCGAGCGGCCCTGTTAACTTGACATTTCCTGTTGTGGCGTCGGTATTGCCAATATTAATCCTTCCCGCATTGCTATTTACATTAACTCCAACTCCCCGCAAATCCCCTGAATTCACATCGAGCTGCCCTGTTATATTGACAGTATTTTCTGTTGCTGTAGCGCTGCCAATATTAATGATTCCCGAAGTGCTATTGACATTAACTCTTGTTCCCAGCAAATCCCCTGAGTTTACATTTTCAGAAGCTATTATATTTATATTCCCAAGAGATGTAGTATTACCGATCGCAATATTTCCCAGATCGCTATCGATCTCGACTGCTCCCCCCAGCAAACTCCCTGCATTTAAGTTGTTGGTCGATCTCAAAGCAATCGTTGCCACGGGAGCATTCATGGCAGCAACACTAATATTTTCGGCATCCAGATTGACTGTAGGAATGAAGGGATTAACTCGATCTCTGGCGGCAGGATTAACAGTTATTGGCCCTGTGCTGATTTGCTGTCCTGCTAAAATTCTGACATCTCCGGTAGTAGCGATCGCTCCCGTATTAACAGTCCCATTAATGCTACTAGCAGTGACCGTCGCAGCGGTGAGATTGCCTGCATTTAAGTCGCCCGAAGCTCTCAAAGTAATATTCTCAGTAGCTGTACTGTTGCCACCGATGCCAATTCCCAGATTCCCCAAATTGCTGTTCACATTCACCGAAATACCCCGCAATTCCCCTGAATTCACGTTGCCCGATGCTGTGATGTCGATCGCCCCGGAAGTCCCAGTATCGATCGACCTCGTTTGTATATTGCCCCCAAAAGTATTCAGATTAATACTGCCGTTGATATCTGCACGAGAAATCTCATTTGTCAATACAATATTGTTGAGAGCTTGAATATTAATAGTCGAACTCGATATCAATCTGCCCCCGACTATCACTGCCCCTTCCCTGCTTTCTAGACTAATTTGACCGCCGTTAATATCTCTAGTTGCGATATTTCCCAGCGCTGACAAAATCACCGGCCCGCCTGCAGAAATATTGTCAACAGAAATCAAATTGCTCGATAATGATGAATCTATAAATATTGCATCTTCACCTAAACTGTCAGTATCAGGATTAGCAGAATTTGCCAGATTTGCCACTCCAGCCCGCAGAATTAAGGCCGGACTGCTGGTTAAAATAGCAAGATCTGGATCGTCGGGATTCACATTTTCCCTACCCAATGCAATATCGGGGCCGGTAATTGTAATATCCTCGGCAACAATGCTCCCCTTCGCCTCGATTTTCAGCGAAACACCGATATAATCTCCAAAGAAAACATCTCCTTCCGAACTGATAATCGGATCAAATAAACTGACAAAGTTTCCCGGCATTCCCGAGAGATTCCGCACCGAAAAATTGCCCCCCGAAACAAAGTGAGAATCCCCCGAAATAACGCCGTTGCTAACTAAACTCAAATTTCCGCCGCTTTGGAATTGCGCGGGAAGAGACAAGCCGCCGATCGCATTTTGAGTGAGAATGTCGATCGTGCGATCGGCCTGAATGTATAAATTCCCCCCAGCCCGCGCCAAAAAAGGATTCTGGGCGCTGTCC
The DNA here is from genome assembly GCF_036704615.1 of Microcoleus sp. K4-B3. Taxonomy (NCBI): domain Bacteria; kingdom Bacillati; phylum Cyanobacteriota; class Cyanophyceae; order Oscillatoriales; family Microcoleaceae; genus Microcoleus; species Microcoleus sp. K4-B3. The sequence goes on along the minus strand of NZ_JAUBSF010000007.1, from coordinate 23,287 downwards.
CTGACCCGCACCGCATCCCGACCCAGCAAACTCAAATCCCCCGTAGTTTGCAGGCTAGGGCCCGCTAACGTGAGATTTCCCGCAGCCCATAAATTCGCACTTCCCGCATTCAACTGCGGAAGCTGAGAAATATTAGCAGAAATCGCCACATCCCCAGAATTCACCTGCAAACCAGAACCCACAAGCCGCACAGAACCGTCATCCGCAACCGCAACACCCGCCGCCTGATTTTGCCCAGTACCTGTCAGCAACTGCGGCAAAGAAACAGGATTTAAAGTCTGTTGAGAATTTCCAAAATTCCCGCCCGTTGCTATTTCCAAACTCAACAAATGCCCCGGTTGACTAATGCGCAAAATATTATCTCCCGGAACAGCAGCAACAGTAATTTGCCCGCCCGGGGCCGACAACTGTCCGGTACTAACAACCGTACCGCCAAGCAAAGCCAAATTTTGCCCCGGAGTCACAGCTAAATTGCCAGCATTAACAATACTTCCCGGTACAGTCGCACCAAAATAAAAAGCATTTGGCGTACCAACCAAATCGCTCAAATTATTTGTACCCGCAGCATTAAACCAATTAGAACCAAAACCGACACCAGTAGCAGTAGTAGCAGTAAAAGCCGCCGGCACATTCAAACTCGCGTTCGGGCCAAACACAATCCCCGCAGGATTAATTAGAAACAGATTAGAATTGCCGCCCGTGACAGTAATTAAACCGTTAATTAGCGAAGCGTCCCCGCCAGCAATTCGAGCTAATATATTTTGAATAGCCGAATTAGTCAGAAAATTAGCAATTTGACCTTCATTCAAGCCGAACTGCCCAAAACTGTGAAAAAGATTCGCCCCGTCTCCCGACAAACTGCCGCCGTTGATATCGTAGCGGTTGCCGCTGCGGGTGACAGCAGTGCCCGTACCGTCTGCTGCAGGCACTATGGGCTGTGCTTGCGCGAAAGTATTAAAAATTAACAAAGAAAACGGACAAATAAATAGCGCAACCTTTTTAATCTTTAAGTTGGCATTTTTCATAGCAGCAAGTAAAACTATCGCAATTGCCTTAATTATGGCACTTGCAAACAACTTACCTCTAAATAACAAATTAATTCGCTCATGACAATTCCCCAAATCCAAAGCCTCTACACAGACGGCGCTTGTTCCGGCAACCCAGGTCCCGGCGGCTGGGGTGCAGTAGTTTGCTTCGCCGACGGCAAGTGTCACGAACTCGGAGGTGCAGACCCCCAAACCACCAACAACCGCATGGAAATGCAGGCTGCAGTCGCTGCCCTCGAATTTTTTGCCAATTCCGGTCAAACCGAACCAGTCACCGTTTACACCGACAGCGAATACGTTAAAAACGGCATCACCAAATGGATTCAAGGCTGGAAAAATAAAGGCTGGAAAACCTCGACGGGCAAAGATGTCGTCAACCAAGACCTCTGGCACTTGCTAGACAGGCTGAATTCCCGGCAAGTCAAGTGGGAACACGTGCGCGGCCACTCCGGCGACTTCTACAACGACAGATGCGATGAAATCGCCCGCAGCTTCTCGCACAATCTCACTCCCGAACTGCAACAGCAGAAACCAACCGCAGGCGAGACTCAGGCGGGCACTTTTGCCAGCGCGGCTACACCGCCCCTAGGTTCGGAAAACACAATTGTTTGGGAAGAAACGGACACAACTGGTAACAAAACGATAGAATCCTATGTCATAACTTCTGACCTTCCGAGCTCCAACTCTACCATGATGGATTCAACTGCCGATACCCTGGAGAACTTGCCCCGCGAGGTGAGGGTTCAGGAACTCCGCAATCTGATCGAAACGTTGCACATCGCCGACGAGGTTGCGACGAAAGGCTACTTGATTACCAGTTCTGAACTGGCTGATTTGATGGATGTAAATGCCAGCGCTGTCACCAGTCGCGGAGACAACTGGGTTTGGCGAAATTGGGTAGTTTCTCGCGTGCGCCGCGAGGGCAACCAAATCCTCTGGCAATTAGAGAGAATCGACCACGTTAGTACAACTGATTAGTGGTTAGTCATTAGTTATTAGTTGATTCATAACTGATGACTAATGACTGTCTCAAAGCAAGATTTGTCAAAATTCCGTAGGGACACAACATTGTTGTGTCCTTTTAGTCATCAGTCATAAGTCATCAGTCATTAGATTTGAATTGTAGGCATTCGCTCTCCTCTCTGGAAATTATCTGCCTTGCATCTGCGGTTTCCCTATTAGACATTTCCCACAAATAAACTAGGAGGGGGATGCTTCAATATTATCAGACAATTTTCCTTTAACTTTCATCAGTCCACTTCGGGAACACATAGAAAAACATCCCTCAGAAACCACGAGGCTATTGGGTCTAGACTATGACTAACTCCTAAAACTAATTACTCAGGCTGAGAATCGGCATAACCACAAGAAAAAAGTTCAAGAGCATTCTATTTCTTAGCATCATCAAAAGCGGAGGTAGTCGCCCACTTAAACTATAGATTGCCGATCGCATCCAGGAGTGGGAAAGTCAGGGGCGAAGCGTGTTCGTCTACTTCAACAACGACGGAGAGGGAAATGCAGTTCGGAACGCTTCAAAGCTAAAAACTTTTGTGCAAAACGGTAGTTCCTGACAAGCGAAGATTGAGAGCGTTCCCATTCTTTTGGGCGCATTCAAAAATGCTTCGCAGTTCCTTGAAGCTAAATTAGTTGGCCGACTGCGTTTTTGGTTGGTTCAATTCCCTGCACTTAGCATTTGCCCGCTCGCAAGCGTTTTGGTAGTCACTTCTACCCAACATCAAATCCCCATAGTAGCTGTCATATCAATTCCGGTTGCACCGGAATTATTGTTGACTGTTGACTGTTGACTGTTAACTCGGGGTCGAAAAACTGAATGATAGTTGAGTATTGACTGTTGATTCGATTTTACAATTCCGATGCTAGCGGAGTTGATATCAGGATCACCATTTTCGCCTGGCGCGCGATCGATCACAAGCTGGCGTTGGTTGTTCTAGGTCGCAGGAATTCGACATTCAACGCTAATTTCTGTCCCAGCCACAAAGAATGTTTGGTATGGTCTGCCAGATCGTCGCCTGTTTCGGGATGGACGAGAATATCTAACCCCTCGCGATGCAGCATTAACCAAGGAACGACTTTGCCAAATTGCGAGGGTAAAAATGCAACTTGATACATCGCTTGGGGGTGGGGGCCAATGGGTTTGTCATGCCAGCGCCCGAGCTGCACCTCAAACTGACTCAATCCTTCGCGTACACGCGCTGCGACATCGCGATTATCAGCGTTGAAGTAAATATGTGCGTGAAAACCAACAATTTCGATAGTGTCTTCTTTCATCATTTTCAGTGGGGTATTGAGCGGACATCTGCACAAAACGGCTGTTAATTTCAGGCTAACTTGGTGAAAACCACTTAGGAGGTGTGAGTTGCGGGCATACAAGAGGCAGCGATGGCTCCGCCCCGGCTTACGCCTACGCACTCTTCGGGATTTGGGGCATGGCTGGCGGGTTGGGGTTTGGGTTGGGTTCTCCCAAAATCTGGGTGTTGGCGGCGATCGGCAACAAGTTTGGTAATAGATTAGTCATGGTGACAAGAGAATCCGCCAAGCTTGACACTCGCTTCCTTCCCGAACTTATGTTAACTCTGAATAAAAACTCGAACAAATTGTCTGCTTTCTTACCCATTCTAGCACTGGGCATTGTTGTAGTCCCTGCACTAGCCGGGAGAGTTGAGCCAACCTTTGTTTCCTGTGACTGTTGACTGTTGGCTGTTAACTGTCAGTCGAAAAACTGAATGATGGTTGAGTGTTGACTGTTCACTCGATTTTACGCCCGACGATGAAGCGCGGATTTGATATAAGCTATGGGCGGCATCTCGCAACCTAAAAACAGATTTCTAAGGCAGAACGGGAGAATCGATCGAGCAAAAGTCAGCCGACTATTTCCTGCGTACAAATACAAAATAAATTAGTATACTGGCGAACGATATTCAGATAACAGCATAATAATTAGATAAATGTTTACAGATATCAAGGAGGAATAGCACTCAATGCGAAAGTTAAACAGTTCAAAGTTGGTCGCCTTACTAATTGGCACAGCAGTCATTTTTTTGATTTTGGTAACATCAGTTAGCGCTCAAGCGAAACTCACAGAGCGATCGAAACTAGCAATTAATGGAATAGGGCCAATTCTGGTAGGTATGACAGTTGATGAAGCGTCACAATCTGCTGGGATTAGATTAATTAGAATTGGGAGTGGTGGTCTTGACGAGTATCAGTGCTCCTACGTTCAACCAAAAGGAGAGCCAAAGGGAATTAGCTTTATGGTAACAAAGGGCCGCATTGCCAGAGTGGATATTAGCAGCAAGCGCATTACCACCATCAAAGGAGCTAGAATCGGGGATAATGAAAACCGAATTTTATCTTTATATCCAGGGCAAATTAAAGCAACACCTCATCCTTATGTAAGCCGCCCACCTGACAATGGAAAATATCTAACTTTCGTCCCTAAAGATGCGGTTGATAAAAACTACCGCCTAATTTTTGAGACTAGCAAAAATCGTGTAGATAGGTTCCGTTCGGGTAAACTTCCTGAAGTTGAGTATATAGAAGGCTGTTCGTAATAGGCTCAAAAAACTCTTAATCCTGTGACATCCACCTCAACAGCCGACAGCACTTTGGGTTCCATCTCGTACAAATCATTCAGAACAAGCTTGGCATCGAGAAACACGAAATACTCGGTCAGCGTGCCGATGGGGTAATTAAACGCTTTGTAGTCGATCGCCCAATCCTGGAAATCTCGATTTCGATCGCCCGCAATAGCCAACAGATGCAAAAATAATTAGAGACTACTTAACATCAGTCCCAGTTAAAAAAAAGAATCCAACTGTAAGCCCGTGCTCCAAACCCTCATAAAATCAGTGATTTCCCATCGAAAATCGAAAATAGCATGAGTCCCAGCTTGCGAACAGTTACTGCTACCAGGTATGTCACTCCCTTGCGCGAGGGCGGATCGCTGCCGGCGATCGTCGAAGCAGATGATGATGGTATGTACCTGCTCAAATTTCGCGGTGCGGGCCAGGGAGCAAAATCTCTGATCGCGGAGCTAGTGGCGGGAGAGATTGCTCGCGCCTCCGGGCTCCCAATCCCCGAACTCGTCTTTGTTGAACTCGATCCCGAACTGGCTCGCACTGAGCCTGACCCGGAAATTCAAGATTTGATCCGAGCAAGTGCTGGCCTCAACCTCGCCCTCGACTATCTCCCGGGCTCCATCACCTTTGACCCGATAGCGGGGAAGTCCGAGGCGGATCTGGCCTCAGAAATCGTCTGGTTCGATGCTTTTGTGACCAACATCGATCGCACGCCGCGCAATGCAAATATGCTGGTATGGCACCGCCGGCTTTGGCTGATCGATCACGGTGCAGCCCTCTACTTCCACCACACCTGGAAAGATTATCTCTCGCGCAGCCGCGATCGTTTTCCGCCTATCAAAGACCACGTTTTGCTGCGTTTTGCCAGTACGCTGGAAGCGGCAAATTCAAAGATGACTCAAACGCTAACCCCGGACATCATTCGCAACATTGTTAAACTAATTCCTGATACTTGGCTGGTGGGAGATTCTCCTTTCAGCGATAGCAACCAACATCGGGATGCTTATATCGAGTACCTGCTAAATCGGCTAGAATCACCACATATTTTTTTGGAGGAGGCGATTAGTGCCCGATCGATTTCTTTATGATTATGCCATTATCCGCATCGTTCCCAAAGTCGAGCGCGAGGAGTTTATCAACGTCGGGGCGATCGTTTCTTGCGGTACGAAAAAATTCCTCGAAGCCCGTATCGAAATTGATGAACAGCGCTTGATGGCGATCGACTCAACGTTGGATCTGGAAATGATTCGCAATCACCTAGCAGTCATTCCCATCATTTGTGCGGGCGGCAAGGAATCTGGCGCGATCGGTCAACTTCCCCACAGAGAGCGCTTTCACTGGCTCGTAGCACCCCGCAGCACGATCGTTCAGACATCGCGGGTACACACTGGTTTTTGCCAGAATCTACCGGGTGCGATCGAACACTTGCTCGATACAATGGTGCGATCGTCTTGCCGAAAACCATCTGTAAACGCTCGGTTGCTAGCCGCTGGAATTGACACTCAGGAGATGCGATCGCACTCTAGTTAGCGTCAGCTTGTCGGTTAGATATGATATCTTGCACCATTGTCAAGAACGGGCCGGAGAGCCCGTTCCACAAAGAATGAGTTTTCTCGCTTCACAGGCATCTTGCCTGTTCCTAAACAAGTAATTGAGAATGGTAAAATATCTCAGTTAGATGCTACTTTGAGCTTGGTCGGCTCCGAAAACAGCGAGAATAGAAGCATCCTCAAGCTGTTTTAGCTAAAAATGAAAACGCCAGAACAAGAGTCTTGACCGATAACTTTTCTAAGTCTTAGCAGCAGTTTCGCAAGGTAGAAAGATGATGCAAATTGAACAGACAAATATGACCTTCCCTCTCTGGGGTTTAACAATTTTCATCCTGTGGACGATCGCGGTTGTTATCCTGCTGCTAACAGTCAGGATTCGGCATCTATCTGCGGGCGGATCTGTAAAAGATTTCGGCACACAAAACGACGACAGCTTGCTTTGGCGACTATTTCGAGTACAATCCAACTTGATAGAAAACCTGCCTTTGTATTTGGGAGTTGTTTTTCTTCTAACAGTTAGGGGTGTTTCAGGAACAGCAGTAGATTTGCTGATTGTTGTGTACATTCTATTTCGGCTCGTACATTCAGCGATTCACATCGCTGGCCTCGATCCAAAGTTTCGGTTGTTCAGCTTAGTAATTCAGTTAAGCTGCTTGGTCGCCTTAACTATTATGGCAGTTTTATAGTTGAGAAAATACGCAATTGCAACCTCTATATAGTAGGGTGCGTCAGGGGCAAACCTTAATTGTTTCTTACACAGCGTAAGTCAGACGCACCTTACCAGTCGATCGCCCCTGTGATATTACTGCCTGTGATTTTGCTAACTTATCGAAGTTTATGAACCGAATATCTCGTGAGATCGCTGTTATTTTAATTGTATTAGGCTGCATTACTTTTGTTCTACTTCAGCCACCGCAATCAGCCTTAACCGTGTCACCTCCAGTGCAAGAATCTCCACCTCGCGGAGGAGATGTTGCTCAGACAATGAATTTTGGACGGCACTTTCAAGAACTAGGAGTTGAAGGCTCGATCGCGATTTACGATTTGAACAGCGATCGGCTTTATCAACACAACCCGCAGCGTAACGCCACAGCTTTTTTACCCGCATCTACATTTAAGATTCTCAACTCTCTGATTTCCTTAGAAACAGGGGTAATTTCAGATGAGATTGCCGTTCTAACTTGGGATGGAATTCAAAGGCAAATTCCCGCATGGAATCGAGACTTGAATATGAGAGAAGCCATAAAACTTTCCGCAGTTTGGTTTTACCAAGTTCTCGCCCGCCGAGTCGGGCACGAGCAAATGCAAAAATGGGTAGCTAAAGTCGGTTATGGCAACCAAAAAATCGGTAACAAAGACGATATTGACAAATTCTGGTTAGAAGGAGAACTGCGAATCACACCCAACGAGCAAATTCAATTTCTCCGCCGTCTCTACAAAAATGACTTACCCTTTTCTGAGCGATCGCTGTCTCTGGTGAAAGACATCATAATTGTTGAACAAACTCCCGATTACACAATTAGGGCAAAAACAGGCTGGGCAAGGTTTGGAGAACAAACAAAGCCTCAAAATGGCTGGTATGTAGGTTATTTAGAAAAGGGTAAAAAAGTTTACTTTTTTGCTACAAACATTGACATCCGCAACACAAATGACGCACCTGCAAGAATCGAGTTAACGCGCCGTTGCTTTAAGGATCTTGCGCTGCTGTAAGTGCGTTATTTGTTCTGTAATATTCGCAAAAACGCCAGCGGATGGGCTAACGGTGAGAGCCAAAACACCCATTTATTCGATGCCTGAGTTCGATCGTAGGAAGCCGAGTCTTTTAAATCTTTTAGGACTTACGCAATTCGCCCATATATATAATTGCTATAGTGCTATAGCAGTTCTCAATCTTGGTGAGGTATGCCCTATGCCCTATGCCCTATGCCCTATGCCCTATGCCCTATGCCCGCTTATCGAGAGCACCTCATGTTACTGAGAAAGGCTATATATATCATTTCTCGCAGCAAGGCGGCAATCATCTAAGAGAGCATTAAGTTCTTCAACGACTAGCCAGGGGTTTCGACCTTTCAAACAAGCTACTATCGCTGCTTCATAGGGATTTCTGCCAGTTTTTTTTACTGCTGCGATCGCCTGTTTGTTAGACAATCCCCGCCCGCTGACTAACCAAGCAGCCAAAACCTGTCCTGTACGTCCGATCCCCCCAGAACAGTGAACTACCACCCGTTCGCCTTTGCTATTTGCAGATTCCAAAAACGGCAATATGCGATCGATTAAAATATCGCGATCGACCAATTCAAAGTCTGCAATCGACCCCCAGCAAACTCGATCGCACCCAAATATTTTCCGATATGTTCCCAGTAAGTCACAGTAGCGGATGAGTTGCGTCTGAGCAAGCAAGCAGCAAACTTGCTTGATATTATGCCCCTGCATAAATTCAATCCACCGAGCAACTTCTGCATCGCGGTATCCTGGTCTGGCTGCACCAAACACAATTAATTCATTCTCTGAAGCCGCAGCGAATTTGTGCATACTGTTTTCAAGATTTTTACCTATAATTAAGAAAGACGCACAAATCCTGAATCAACAGTGAAAAACAACAGCTCGATCGGTTTAATGAACTGGCTGCAACCCAAACCAGAAACCGTTTTGCTATGCGACTCAATAGCAGCAGCTTCTGACATGGCATTTATGCTCAACGGTGAGTGGGATGGGTGCAATAGTTTGGTGCTCCCTAAATCGGACAAGGTAGCAATTGAAGCAGCCGCTAGTTTGCTGGAGACATCGTGGTGCTACCAAAATACTTGCGAACCCGTTTTAATTCGGCTTGCAGTTGACGAATTGCTGCGCCGTTATGCGATTGGAGACAGGTTTTTTATTAATGCTAACTTGCGATGCGCGCAATTGAGCGAACTTTGCTTGGAAAACATTGATTTGAGTTATGCTAAATTAAATTTGGCTAACCTCAGCGGCACTAATTTAAGCAAAGCCAACTTAATGGCAGCACAGATGCCATCTGCAAACTTGAGTATCAGCAATTTGAGTAAATCGCAACTTGTGAGGGCGAATTTATCAGGAGCCAATTTATCTGAGGCTAATCTGAAAGGTGCCGATCTTAGTTATGCAGATTTAAGCAATGTTTGTTTAACAGGTGCAGATTTAAGAGGTGCAAATTTAGCGAGAACAGACTTAAGAAAAACAAGCTTAGATGGGGCGATTTTTGAGTAATACCAAATCCCGCTTAAATACTTTCTCTCACACCCCCTGGGTACATCCTGTCAACATTTATCTGCGTCCATCAGCGTATATCCGCCACCATCTGCGGTTAAAGTTCCAAAGTAATTAACTGAGCAATTTCGTCAGTCTGAAAACCCAATGCCATCGGCTTTTGTACTTGAGGAATCACTTGCACATCATAGAGTTCCGTGACAATCCCTTCAAACCGCAACCAGTGAACGATCGCCCCATTCGTCAAATCGATCGCCATCATACCGCAGCGAGGCTCAGCATCCTTGGCCAGCAACAACTCATCCAATTCTAAACCGCTAAAAGTATTGTCACCACCTCTCGGTTTCGACAGTCCAACAATAGCCCAATTTTGCCAAAATGCCAGTCCTCGGACATATCCGGGACAAAACGCAATTGCCTCAAATTTCCCTGTGTCTAAATCCACATAACCCAATTCTCCCCGCCCCGAATTCAGCAACCACAACTTGTCTCGATACCAGCGGGGTGAGTGTGGCATTGACAATCCTGTGACGATAATATCATTAGATTCAATATCAATAACTATACCGCCATTTTTTCTGCGATCGCGCCAGCCATCCACCACATCTGACTGACTCGACGCTGTGACATATTTCGGTTCCCCGGACACCATTGCTAAACCGTTGAGGTGACAGCGGTCTTCATTTATATATTGTGAGATAAAACCTGGTTTCCAGAGAGGTTTGCAACTGTGGCGATCGCTCAAAGTAGCGATACAATTAAACAAAGTGCTAATAAAAATGATTTGGTTATTTTTATCGACAGCGATATCGTGAATGTCGATATCTCCTGTAGTATAACCGATTCTGGGTATATATAATTTATCGTATCCTTGGTATAATTTACCGGATTCTAAGACATTATCTAATTGCCAAAGTTGATATTTTGAACTTAAATAAAGGCGTTCCGGCGTGCAGAAAAGCCCCATTGCGCGATCGAATATTCGCCAAAAAGCCGAGATTCTGTTGGTTTCTGGCACAGCACCAATTAACATTAACCTACTGGTTTGATAGGTAGTGCAGGCGAGGCTGATTTGTTGAGAGGTTAACCAAGATGGAAAATCGCGATCGCCAAAAATCTCGTGTTCGTGGACTGTATTGAAATTTGTGCGATCGTCATTATTCATAGAATCACTGAGCGTAATTGCCTAAAATCAATAATCTCATAAACCCGTCGCCGCGCCACGGTAAATCGCTTCGACTTTTGATAACTCCTGTAAAAATACCTAGAAATATATAAAGATTTGTACATGAGGGAACTAAAGCACTGACAGTGCGCTCCAATCCTACTAAGTAGTAGTTAAAAATCTAGCGTGTGCTCGGCCACCAGGTAGAATTACCGCCTCCTAACTCAAATCGGGCGATCGAGCCTTTGCTGCTCAACCAAGAATTCTAGTGGAAGTAAAAACCTATGAAAACTCTCCTTCAAATTAAGTCTCAAAAAAAAGTTTTTCCCAAGGCTTGTGACATTAGCAACCAACCAACGGAAATAGTCATCCTTGACCCCACATTACCCGACAGCAACCACATAGCCTCTGGCATCAAACGGGGCACAGCAACCTACATCCTCGAAAGCCAGCCGGATGCCATCGAGCAAATCTCTACACTCCTAGCTCAACATACAGGCATCGAAACCCTACACATCATCACCCACGGCAGTTCTGGCAACCTTTACTTAGGCACAACAGAACTAAAGGGCAGCAACATCGAAAACTACAGCCAACAGTTGCAACAGTGGCGAAACAGTTTCACTGCCAACGCCAGCATCATATTATATGGATGTAACGTGGCAGCCGGGGACGCAGGCCGCCAATTCCTCGCTCAACTGCACCAACTCACAGGCGCAAACATCGCCGCCAACACCAATACTACAGGCAACAGCGCACTCGGTGGCACCTGGGACATCCCCCAACTCATCCCCCCATCCCCGCAAGCGCCCCAACTTGCCCTCAATGAAACCACGCTCAAAACCTACAGCGGCGTACTAGGCTTCTCCCCCCAAGTCACCTTCCCTACTGGCACTCAGCCCTACTCCGTCAGCATCGGCGACATCAACGGCGACGGCAAACCTGACTTAGCTGTGGCGAACCTCGGCAGCAACAACGCCTCCATCCTGCTCAACACTACCGCCACCGGAGCCGCCACCCCCACTTTCTCCCCCCAAGTCACCTTCGCTACTGGCACTAATCCCGTCTCCGTCAGCATCGGCGACATCAACGGCGACGGGAAACCTGACTTAGCTGTGGCGAACTCAGGCAGCAACAACGCCTCTATCCTGCTCAACACTACCCCCAAAGTTACTGCTGTCACCGCCACCACCGCTGATGGCAGCTACGGTGTCGGTTCTACTATCGCGATCGCCGTCACGTTCGATGCTGCTGTCACTGTAGATACCGCAGGCGGCACCCCCCAACTGCAACTAGAAACAGGCACAACTGACAGATTTGCCACCTACGCTAGCGGTAGCGGCACCACAGTCCTCACCTTTAACTATGCGGTGCAAGCCGGAGACTCTACTGTTGACTTAGAATATCTCGCTACTAATGCTCTGACTCTCAACGGCGGCACAATTAAAGAAACAATCGCTACAGCTTTTGACGCTTTCTTAACCCTCCCCACTTTAGCTACAGCCAACTCCATAGGCGGCAGCAAAGCCATAGTAATCGATACCGTTGCGCCTACCATTACCAGCGTCACATCCACTACTGCTGACGGCAGCTACAACACCACTGGCAACATCAACGTCACCGTCAACTTCAGCGAAGCGGTAACACTAGCAAGCGGTAACATGACAGTTGCCTTAGATACCGGCGGCACTGTTACCATCGCACCTTTTACCGGCACATCTGCTGTCGGTACTTACACTCCAGCAGCCGGACAAAATACCACGGATCTTAACTCAACTACCATAACTTTAGACGGAGGTGCAACCTTAAAAGATCCGGCTGGAAATAATGCAACCTTAACTATTCCTGTGGGACAATCTTTAGCCGATAGTAAAGCCATAGTTATAGACACGGTTGTCCCCACAGTAGCCCTAACCTCAACTTCAACAACCCCAGTCAACGCACCATTTAGCGTCACAGCAACATTCAGTGAAAATGTCACCGGATTTGATAATACTGATATCACCGTAGCCAATGCGACAGTCGGTAACTTTGTCACAGTTGACGCCAAAACTTACACCTTTGATGTGACTCCGAATGCTGATGGTAATGTCACAGTTGATGTACTTGCTGCTAAAGCAACTGATACCGCTGGCAATAATAATACAGCAGCCACTCAACTGGTTCGCACTGCTGATGTCACAGCGCCAACAGTTGCCTTAACCTCAACTTCAACAACCACAGTCAACGCACCATTTATCGTCACAGCAACATTTAGTGAAAATGTCACCGGATTTGATAATACTGATATCACCGTCGCCAATGCGACAGTCGGTAACTTTGTCACAGTTGACGCCAAAACTTACACCTTTGATGTGACTCCGAATGCTGATGG
>NZ_JAUBSF010000007.1:9398-10315 GCF_036704615.1 Microcoleus sp. K4-B3 | reverse complement strand
GCCAATGCGACAGTCGGTAACTTTGTCACAGTTGACGCCAAAACTTACACCTTTGATGTGACTCCGAATGCTGATGGTAATGTCACGGTTGATGTACCTGCGGCAAGAGCAACTGATATTGCGGGTAATAACAATACCGCAGCAAATCAGTTAACTCGCACTGCTGACATCACTGCACCTGCTGTTACTTTAACATCAACTTCAGCAACCAAAGTCAACGCCCCGTTTAGCGTCACAGCAACATTCAGTGAAGATGTTACCGGGTTTGATAATACTGATATCACCGTAGCCAATGCGACTGTCGGTAAGTTTGTCACAGTTGACGGCAAAACTTACACCTTTGATGTCACACCCACTACTGATGGCGCTGTCACAGTTGATGTACTTGGGGCTCAAGCTACGGATGCAGTAGGTAATAGTAATACAGCAGCAACTCAATTAACTCGCAACGCTGATGCTACAGCGCCTACTGCTAACTTGGGGGCAATTTCTAACATTACTACAGCCGACGGTACAAGTCAGACATTGACAGTTACTTTCACAGATATCAGTGGAGTTGATGTTAGCAGTTTAGATAATTCTGACCTTGTTGTAAATTGGTCAGGTGGTGCTATTCCTGCTACCTTTGTCAGCGTCGATACTAATAGTAATGGTACGCCTCGGACAGCAACATATTCATTTACTCCGCCTGGTGGAATTTGGGATAATACTGACAATGGTACTTACACAGTTAATTTGCAAGCATCCCAGGTAAAAGATGCTGTTGGCAATTTGTCGGCTGCTAGCAGTTTAGGTACTTTTGGCGTGAATATTGCCACACCAACTCCCGCACCTGTACCAACACCAACTCCCGCACCTGTACCAACACCAACTCCCGCACCTGTACCAACACCAACTCCCGCACCTGTACCAACACC
>NZ_JAUBSF010000007.1:0-9388 GCF_036704615.1 Microcoleus sp. K4-B3 | reverse complement strand
ACACCAACTCCCGCACCTGTACCAACACCAACTCCCGCACCTGTACCAACACCAACTCCCGCACCTGTACCAACACCAACTCCTGCACCTGTACCAACACCAACTCCCGCACCTGTACCAACACCAACTCCCGCACCATTCGTAACGCCAACACCGGCACCAACAACAGCAGAAACACCGACACCAACACCGACGCCAACACCAATAACTAATAACATCCCTAACGATGACTGCATCTGCGATGAAATTAACTATCCCAACTTAAACCAACCGAATTTAGTTGAAAACACCATACTCGGTGTATCGGGAATTAAAATAGGCACTGCCCAAAACGATGAATTACTTGGCAGCAACAGCGGCAATATATTCGATGCCACATCAGGGGATGACAACTTATATGGTGGCGACAGCAGCGACATCCTCAACGGCAACAAAGGCAATGATTTTATCAGCGGTGGCCAAGATGACGACATCCTATTCGGAGATGAAAATAATGACATCATCCTTGGCGACTTGGGCAGCGATTTAATCTGTGGAGGCAAAGGCAATGACTCCCTAAATAGCCGCGAAGGTAATGACATCGTTTATGGGAATAGAAATGATGACTTCATAGATGGCGGTAAGGATAATGACACCTTATTCGGAGGCAAAGGTGATGACATAATCCTTAGTAGTCAAGGTGATGATTACCTGTTTGGAAACCAGGGTTCGGATACCATCTGTGGCGGTGCAGGCAATGATTTCATCAGCGGTAATGAACAAGCAGATATCCTGGGAGGGTGTGAAGGAAATGATACTCTTTACGGAGGCGAAGATAACGATACTCTCACTGGTTGTCAAGGTGATGATATTCTTTACGGAGACTTGGGCAATGATAGTTTGATTGGGGGTAGCGGTAACGATATCTTTGTCTTAAAAGCCGATCGAGGATTTGACACGATCGCTGATTTTACAATCGGTCAAGATTCGATCGCCCTAACCGGAGGTTTGAGTTTTAGCCAGTTAGCAATCACTCAAAATACTCAGGGAACCCTCATCAAGAATCTCTTGACAGGAGAGGAGTTAGGTGTGATGATTGGAGTGAGTGCCAATGCGATTACATCGGCTAATTTCCGGTTGATTTAGGGAAGCAAAGAAAAGTACGATCGCCCCTTCGATCCAAAAGGGATCTCGCACTTCTACCAATTTTAAAAGGTCTAGCAAAAATTTAACGATTATTCATACTTTCTGCCGCGCCACTGAGTAGGCTGATTTAAAGCAGAAATGAGAATACGCAAAAACGCCAGCGGATCGGCTAAAGGTGACAGCCAAAACAGCCATTTACCAGATGCCTGAGTTGTATCGTAGGAAGGTGCTATTGCGAAACACAAAGCCGATCGCACCGCAACCAAAAATACATTCAATCCCAACAGCCAAAAGTGGGGAAATACACCAACCGGCGGCAGCGAACCAAACAGCAAATAGCACAACACAATCGGTACCGGCAAACCTTGAACCGCCAGCAACAGCCACAAATCGCCCCAAATTTGACCGCCAGAAGCAGCATCTTTCAAATCCAGCGATCGACCCCATTCATTCCAAGTCTCGATCGCCCCCTCATACATCCGCACCTTCAACACCTTAGCCCCATCCAAAAAGCCCACCTTAAAGCCCTTAGCAGCAGCATAGCGAGCCAGAGTCACATCATCGCAAAACGAACCCCTCGCGACCTCATAGCCCCCCAATGCCACCAAAACCTCGCGCTTGCAGAGAAAACACTGACCGTTCGCCATCACCCGTTCCGGCACATCCCCGCCAGTCCCCGTCGGCCCGAACCGATAAACCAAAGTCATTAACAAAGCAGGTTGCAGCCACAACTCCCCCGGATACTTGAGGATAAACTGCGGCGACAGCGAAATCAAATCGTAATTTCCAGCTTTCGCCGTTTTGAGTAAACTCGCCACCAAACCCGGATGCGGCACAGTATCCGCATCTATCCCCAAAATCCACTCGCACTTCTCGGAACTTGCCAAAAAACCCGCATTCAGCGCCCAGGGACGCCCTACCCAACCCGCCGGCAGCGGATCGTCGTTAATCAAGCGAAACCGGGGGTCTTTTTGTGCGGCTGCTTTGACTAAATCTCCGGTTCCGTCTACCGAATAGCTGTCAACCACGATCGCTTCTCGGAGTTCGTAACTTTGGCTGGTTAATCCTTCCAAACAAGGCGAAATTCGATCGGCTTCGTTCAAAGTCGGTACTACCGCAGTACAAGCACCTAACAAATCCAGCGTCGGCGAATCCGGTTCCAGGGGCGGGATGCGCGATGGGCCTTTAATCAGACGCGACATAAGAATGGCTGCGGCGGGCAATTGCAGCAGCAGGAGTGCGACAGGGATGAGACTTGTCAGCGGTTGGGACAACAGGTGAGGGGCGATCGGCAAAACCATACTATTGAAGAATTGAAGAATTTGGAATGATTTACTGGATCTGGGTTGAGAGCTTATTTACAGTTGATTTTTTTGGTAACTAATATGAATTTAAAAAATTTAATAAAATTTTGACCTCAAACATATTACAGGAATTGGGAAGGAAAAAATCGCCGCTGAAAAACCCGGTTTCTTGTAGAAACCGGGTTTTTAAACTAGCTCAAAAATTAGTGTAAGTTTTTGCTAAATCAGCCGCTGTTGCTCACTAGCAACTCACTTACGCAAAACGCCCACGGGCTGAGGTGGAATTTCAGCCGCGAGCACAGATGTCTCCAAAGACGGCATTGTTTCTGTTACGTAACCTGCTGCGGGTTTAGCGATCCAGCTTAACGCGATCGCCGGAACTACGCCCAGAAGCACCGCTAGCGATGTCGGGAACCAGAACCGAGAATCCAAGGAAGTTACAGTGATAATTGCTCCGAAAGCAAAGTTGACCAAATAAACAATTAAGGGCAAACCCAATTCCGAGCGCTCTAGTTGAATCGGCATTTTTCTCCACAAGAAAGCTGCTACAGACATAAATAGCGCCCCCGTACCCATCCACCCAGCCAAATTGCGGTAAGGCATCCCAAAGAAAGCGCCAAGTTCCTCAAACTCCCAAAAAGGCACAGAAGTTTGGCTCATCGCCGGATCTAGTACAAAATCCCAAGCTGTTAGCAGCAAAGCACCAAGGGCGATCGCCCCTATTTGGCGCACCCAGTTGAGCTTACCTTTACCAACCGCTACTCCAGCGCGAGCAATTACATAGGAAACCAGTCCCAGATAAAACCACGAGAGGGGAATTGTAAACGGAACCAGCCCTGCAATTTTGTAACCCAAACCGCTCAAATAGTGGTAGTTGCCGAAAGGAAAACCCGTACTCGTTCCCAACAACTCGCTACTCAAGGACAAAAACACAGAAGGCAGTAAAAAAGCCAGAGTTGCACCCCAACCCAACGTCCGCAAGGAATAGAGAGCAACTGCTGCTGCACCAAAGATGATATAAACTACTCCACCCCCAGCCATCCCCCACTGGAATAGCGTTTGCCCTGCTGGTGGCAAACTCATCACCAATTCGGGACGGGGTAAAATCAGCAACAACCCTGCCAATCCAAAAGCCATTGACAAGACGTGGGCAATCAGGCAAAAGCGCTCAGCAATCAAAAGTTGCTTCATGGGACTCCTCGAAAAAAGATTAGATGCAGAAAGCACTTCCTAACAGTTTACAAATCTTTAACAAAAAACGAACACGAACTGGCGATCGGCATTTTTCCAAGACTTACACCCTGGGCCGAGAAACCCGGTTCCTGACTGACTACCTCGTTGCTAAACCCCTTATTTTTCTAAGAAACCCGGTTTTTTGGCGAGGGATTGGTGGCAGAAGTGCCGAATGCCCTTCTTCCCTCGGACTTCTATCCGTTATAGAACCCATTTGAGATCTGTTGTTATAACCGTAAGCCTTGTGCCATTGGGATTTCAAATCTTTGGCCGCCATCGCCCCATGATTTCTCGTCTTGTGGCTATTGAGTTATGTGAGACAGCTTGTTTGTCCGCCTTATTTTTTAAGAAAAGATCCAAAATGGGTTCTATAAAGCTAGTTCGATGCTCTGTTTGGGCTGGAAATTTGTTTAAGTTCCGCGAACTTCAATCAATACAAGCAGTGAATCTAAACATCTCGTAAGTACAAGACGGTCGATGGGGTTTAAGAACTCCTTCTTAAGGGAGATCGGCCTGCTTACTTTTTGGCGGATATTGAATATGACAGATGCCATGTACTTAAACTGTATGAAATCTTCTAAAAGTTCGGTGTCCAAACAATGTGTTGTACTGGTGCAACCAGAGGTTAGCCATCTTATTCGTGAACTTCGGCAACTAACCCAACTGACCCAAGTGCAACTCGGAGAATCGCTGGGTGTTGCTTACGAGACGATTAATCGTTGGGAAAATAAACGCATTCAACCTTCCCCTTTAGCCTTAAGGCAAATTCGGACGCTGGTTGCGGAACTGGGTCAATCCTCTTCAATCGTCGTT
Organism: Microcoleus sp. K4-B3; assembly: GCF_036704615.1. Lineage (NCBI taxonomy): Bacteria > Bacillati > Cyanobacteriota > Cyanophyceae > Oscillatoriales > Microcoleaceae > Microcoleus > Microcoleus sp. K4-B3. Next base: position 4,913 of record NZ_JAUBSF010000007.1, on the reverse strand, counting down.
CGAGAGGGCAGCAAAAAGCTTTTCGCTCAGTATTTTTCAGAGAGGTAGGGTGTGTGAGTGATGCAGTAGAGGAGGCCGATCCTAAAAACTTATTTGCAGGCGACAGCGAGATGGCGATGTTGATGCGATCGCACGATTGGTCGCAAACACCGCTGGGTGCTGTCGAAACCTGGTCGGACAGCGTGAAAACGGCTGTGCAAATCATGTTGACCGAACTCGATCGAACCCAGCAGCCAGACAAGACGCAGCTAGAATCTAATCTGCCACAGGAGCGCCCCTCAACAGATGTCTTGCCTCAAACTGCCCAAGCCGATGCGTTTCGAGTCAGGCTCACCAATGGGCTGCGCCCGCTGACTGATGCCAATGAGATTCAGGCAACCGCTGCCCGCATTCTGGGCGATTCTCTAGGAGCAAGCCGCGTCATTTACATTGAGGTGTTACCTGGTGGCAAGGAGGTCATCGTTCATAAAAACTACACGAACGGCGTTGCCGAATTGAGCGGGCTGTACCATCTGGAAGACTTCGGACGCAACCTCACAGATGACCATCGAGCGGGGCGAACAGCGATCGTTCCCGATGTGGCAAACTACTCTAAATACACAGCTAGCCAGAAGGCAATGTATCAAAAGATCGACATTGCTGCCCATATCGACGTGCCCCTGATTAAGAACGATCGATTTGTCGCCTTGCTAGCGCTGCATCAGGCAAACCCTCGTCCGTGGACGAAAGATGAGGTAAAACGAGTCGAGGAAACAGCAGAGCAAACGTGGGCAGCCGTCGAACGTGCCCGTGCTGAAGCCGCATTACGCGAGAGCCGCACCGAACTCGAAGGGCAACTGCGGAAATTCGATGCCATCGTCGCTGCGATTCCCGATTTTATTTACACCTTTAATTTGGCGGGACGGTTCACGTATGTCAGTCCGGCGTTGCTCAATCTTTGGCTGAAAACTTCGGATGAAGCTTTGGGAAAGAACTTTTTTGAGCTGGATTATCCTACCGATTTAGCGACACGACATCAGCAACAGATTCAACAGGTGATCGCCACCCGCCAGCCGCTCAAGGATGAATCGCTCTACACTAGCGCAATCGGCACACGCGCCTATGAATACATTTTTGTACCGCTTTTAGGGATAAACGGCGCAGTAGATGCCGTAGCAGGCGTGACGCGAGACATCACCGAGCGCAAACGGGCAGAACAAGCCTTGCGCGAAAGCGAGGAGCAGACTCGGAATATTCTGGAGAGTATCGCTGAAGCCTTCTTTGCCCTGGATGATAACTGGCGCTTCACCTACGTCAATCGATCTGCCGGGGCACTGCTCGATCGCGCTCCAGGCAATTTGATTGGCAAAAATTTATGGGAAGAATATCCAGGACTGATTGGCCATGAGTTGGAGCAGATTCACTGGAGCGCCATGCGCGATCGTGTGGCTGCCTCAATGACCGCGTTTTACCCGCATCACGATCGCTGGTACGAAGTTCGCACTTACCCCGCTCCAAACGGTATTACCGTTTATTTCAAGAATGTTACCGAGCAGATTCAAACTGCCGCAACTCTGCGTCAATCTGAAGAACGCTACCGAACTCTATTTGAGTCGATCGACGAAGGTTTCTGCATTATTGAAGTGCTCTTTGACGAAAATGATACGCCGATCGACTACCGCTTCTTAGAAATCAATCCCACCTTCGAGCAGCAAACGGGACTTCAACAAGCAGTCGGTAAAACAGCGCGTCAGTTAGTTCCAGATTTAGAAGACCATTGGATTCAGATTTACGGTCAAGTTGCTCTCACGGGTGAACCGACTCGCTTTGAAAATGGCTCTGAACCAATGAACCGATGGTTCGATGTCTATGCCTGTCGTATGGGTGAGCAAGAGGCACGAAAAGTCGCTGTTGTCTTCAAAGATATTAGCGATCGCAAACGCGCAGAAGAAGTTTTGCGGCGAAACGCTGAATTTAATGCTTTCCGTGTCTCTCTCGCAGACGCACTCCGCCCCCTTGCCGATCCAGGGGAGATTCAGGCTACAGCCAGCCGCGTGCTGGGCGAATATCTCGGCGCGAACAGGGTAGCGTACTTCGAGGTTCGCGGCGCTGATTACGTCGTCGAGCGCGATTACGTCAATGGAGCTGAACCACTCGCTGGCGGTTACTCGGTGGATTCGTTCGGCCCCAAGCTGCTCGCGGCGTACCGCAGTGGTCGCGCCGTGTCCGCGTCCGATGTGGAAGCCGATCCCAACCTATCCCCAGATCAGCGATCGGCTTACGCCGCAATCCAGATCGGTGCCTACATCGGCATACCCCTGATCAAGGAGGGCGAATTCGTAGCTGGGCTGGCAGTCCACACATCAGGTTCGCGAGCTTGGACGCCGGACGAGGTGTCCTTGGCGGAAGAAGTAGCCGATCGCACTTGGGCGGCAGTCGAACGCGCCCGCGCCGAAGCAGCTTTGCGCGACAGTGAGGAGCTAAAGCAACGCATTCTGGAAAGCAGTAAGGACTGCATTAAAGTTTTGACGCTCGATAGCGAAATCGTCTATATCAGCACAGGCGGGTTGCGCCTGTTGGAAATCGACGATCCAACGCTCGTTCTGAACGCCTGCTGGCTTGACTTGTGGAAAAGCGAAGATTATGAAAATGCCAAGAGAGCGATCGCGGCTGCCAAAGCAGGCAATACAGGTCAGTTTCAAGGCTATCTCCCCACTTACAAAGGCACACCGAAGTGGTGGGATAGCATCATCACGCCCGTGCGGAATACCGCTGGGGAGGTGACTCAACTTGTGGCAATTTCCCGGGATATCACGAAGCAAAAGCAAGCTGAAACTGAACGGGAACGACTGCTGGCGCAAGAGCAAGTTGCACGAGAAGCTGCAGATCGCGCCAACCAGATTAAAGATGAGTTTTTGGCGGTGCTGTCCCATGAATTGCGATCGCCGCTCAATCCGATTCTCGGCTGGTCCAAGCTATTGCAGCAGGGAAAATTAGATGCGGCAAAAACGACAATGGCATTAGAGACAATCGAGCGTAACGCCCGACTCCAAGTGCAACTGATTGACGATCTGCTCGACATCTCCCGGATTTTGCGCGGCAAACTCAGTTTAACCGTGATGCCTGTCGATCTCAGTGCCGTCATTTCTGAAGCCCTAGAAACGGTTCGCTTGGCCGCAGAAGCGAAAGCCATTCAAATTTATACAAAGATTTTACCCAGTGTTGGCATCGTAATCGGCGATGCTGGGCGGTTGCAGCAGGTGGTCTGGAATCTGTTGTCTAACGCAGTCAAATTTACACCTCACCAAGGACAAGTCGCTATCACCCTCACTTTGGATGAAACGCACGCTCAAATTCAAGTTACCGATACTGGCAAAGGGATTCGCTCTGATTTTCTGCCCTATGTCTTCGAGCATTTTCGGCAAGAAGATGGAGCCACCACCCGCAAGTTTGGTGGATTGGGATTAGGACTGGCGATCGTGCAGCAAATTGTGGAATTGCATGGGGGAACAGTCACGGTTGATAGCTTTGGTGAAGGACAAGGAGCTACGTTTACAGTTCGCATTCCGCTTGCGCCCCGCTATCGTGAACTACCAGCGATCGAGCAGCCACACGACTCAACCGGAGATTTAAGCGGCATTCATGTCTTAGTCGTGGATGATGATGCAGACTCACGGGAGTTTGTGGCATTTGTTCTAGAACAAGCGACTGCGATCGTCACCGCCGTTGCCTGTGGAACCGAGGCACTCCAAGCTTTCTCTCAAGCAGTTCCAGACATCATTGTCAGTGACATTGGGATGCCAGAAATGGATGGATATATGCTGCTGCGTCACATTCGTAGCCTGCCACTAGAACAAGGCGGACAAATTCCCGCGATCGCCCTCACTGCCTATGCTGGAGAGATGGATCGACAGCAGGCGATCGCAGCAGGCTTTCAACGTCACCTTGCCAAACCTGTTGACCCCGAAGCAGTGGTCGCGATTATCACAAAATTATTATCATCAGAAAATTGGGTCTGAAACCCCGTCCTTCTAGGACGGCTTTACAAATTTTTCAGTATAATTAAAAAGGTCCTTGACCCACCCGAGACGATGGATTCAGACAGCCTAACGAGCGAAGTCCAGTAAAACTGGCGGCGCAGACAAATCGGTAGACCGGGAAAAGAGGATAGGGCAATGGACAGTCCACCCCTAGAATCAACCAAACACATGAGAACTCCTTTTTTGGATTTCGACACATAAGAACCGCAGGGCTTGCGGGGATAGTCTGTGGAGCGAACGTAAGGCCATAAACTCCTTGAGGGTGGAGGCAGTTGCTATGAAGCAGAAACCTAAATCGTGAGGTTTAGGAATCACCGTTCGTTTTACGGCGGTGAGGATGTCAACAGGCTAAATCAGGCAAACTAAACGCCACCTAGCTCTCAAATCTTGCCTAATTAAGCTGGGAGGGCGACAAAGAGGCCGAGAAACTATATCTAATCAGAGTTGCAGCCCGTATCCCCTGTTAATAAACTCGACTTCCCCCATACAAATGTACTAACAGTGCTAAAACTCTTACTCAACAAAGGATGCAACTGTTGAGTAGAAAATCTGTACCCATTCATAGAACCCATTTGATATCAATTCCGGCTGCACCGGAATGATAAGCGAGGACACCGCGAGAGACTAAGTCCCTACAATCGATCGCGGTAGGGAAACGGCACTGCCGTGTCCTCCGTTTATATCATTCCGATGCTAACGGAATTGATATAGCCTTTCTCAGAAAGATGAGGTACTATCCGGCATAGGGCATAGGGTATAGGGCATAGGGCATAGGGCATAGGGCATAGGGCATACCTCACTTTTTTGAGAACCGCTATAAGCTGATACGCAGCTAGATTGTATAATATAAATATAAAATAAGCGCTCATTAGTTAGAATGTATGCCAGCCAAAA
>NZ_JAUBSF010000231.1:0-1389 GCF_036704615.1 Microcoleus sp. K4-B3 | reverse complement strand
CTAATTATGAAATGGAACCGAAAAATAAAAAGTAAAGGTAACTTAGTTAATGCAGTTTAGATGTTTGACAGCTTATCTATTTGAGATAATGGGAGCTTTTGAGGTTCGGCTCCTTTAGAGTTAAGTAAGGCTAATACTCCTAGGGTAACTGTGGGTTCATCGCTCTCAATAACATCATCACCGAGCATATCGTTAACGAATGCAAAGGGAACTTCCATTGTGCAATTAACAACACGTTTAGCATCATTGTTCAAATGTGCTTTGGCTAAATTGACTGCTAAACTAGCTGGGGTTATAGAAGAAAATTGATTGGATTTTCGGAGAATATTCCAGCCTAATGTTTTTGCTTGATTCTCTAATTCCAGCAGATCTTTTTCGGAAAGGTTAAAGTGTAAGAGGGGAAACTGACCAATTTTTGTGTATTTTGGCAGGAAAATCGAATCATTTTCGTTATGTCCACCAATTACAGTAGAGACAACCTGCTCTCTTGCAATACCAAGAGCTTTGGAAATCAATGCCTCATATCGTGCAGCTTCTACAGCAGTTCCTACACCTATGACATTTCTTGACTCAAACCCTCCTGCATTTTTAAGAGCATAAACCATACTCTCAACAGGGTTCGTCATTATCACAATTAAAGTATCTTTAGATATGTTTTTGGCTAACTTTGAGGCAACTTCACACATGATAGAAGTATTGTACTCAATGTGAGTAATTCTACTTTTTGAGGTTGCCATAACTTCAATAGGATCAATAGGAATACTTGCCGTTACAATTACGGAGTCAGCTTTTTCAAGGGTTTCATAATTACTCGTGAAAATTGGTCGAATATCTGAGCCTAATTGAGCAGGATAATAATCATCGTCTAGTGCTTTCGCTTTGTCAGGATTTCTGATTACTACGACTGGTTGAATATTTTCACGTAATAATAGATGGACAATTTTATTGCCGATATTTCCATAGCCAACAACACCAATCTGATTTCTAGGCATCAGAAAAACTTCCCATTAAAAAAATCCGGAATTTCATAACTTAGTTAAAATGCTCAAAATAGCTTTAGTAAGAATGATACTTATTAGGGTATCGGACAATTTATGTCAAACTTAATACAACATTCCTTAACTAAACTCTCTAATTTTTCAGGGATTTTGTCTCTAAATTTTTCTAGGTATGATATAATTAATTCTCTTTTTTGCAACAGAAAATAAAAATCGTTAGGAACTAAATAGCAGGGTAAGAGCATCTCAATCAAGCTTTACAAAAGGAGTTGATAACAGTCATCATATAATCATTATTCATAGAAGCCTGTTTAATTTTTTGACGAAGACTACGCTGCAATGTTTTCTCCTGATTAAGAGCGTTAAGTGCTATCCGTCTCAGGATGGCAAA
>NZ_JAUBSF010000139.1:0-10414 GCF_036704615.1 Microcoleus sp. K4-B3 | reverse complement strand
AGCGGAATGAAGCGAAAGTTTCACGTTCCGTTTTGAAGGAGAGGTAGGGGTAGAAATTCCCCTATCGACTCTACCAAATCCTCTTCTTTTTATTAGTTTTGAACCAAGAAACTGGGTTTTTAAACCCCGATACTTCGTTGAAGCGGTAAGGTGCGCGCTGCGCACCCTACATAATTTTGACATTTACTTGGGCGGCCTTGGAAGTAAATTAGGCGATCGCCGTTGCCCTGTCTGCTGTAGTTGTTACGTTATCGAGCACCGGCTGGTGAGTTTTCAAGTTAAACCGGTATCCGTGGGGGAGGATGTGCAACTTGGCGCCGCAAATCGCCAAACCCTCATCCTTCAACAGTCCATCTATATTGTCGTGGAGTTTTTCCGACTCGTCGATGATTGTTACAGCGCTTTCGCCAATAACTTCCAATTCGTCACCGCTGACTAAAATAGCTGTATTTTCGTCAATACCAAATCCCAACACGGCCGGTTGCAGCAAGAGTGCGGTAACTAAGCGTCCCAGACGACCTCGCTGGGCGAAATGCTGGTCGATGACAACTCCCGGAAGGAAACCCATTCCCGGGCCCATTGCTACCACCTCAACGCGGGGATTTGTCTCGGAGTCTCCTTCAATAATCATCATGTCTGGCATCATCGCCGCGCCGGCACTGGTGCCACCAATGATAATCCCTTCTGAGTAGCGTTTGTGCATAGCTACGTCGAGTTTGGTGCCTTTCAAGCAGTTAATAATCCGGGCTTGCTCTCCGCCTGTAAAGAATATGCCTGTCGCTTGTTCGATCGCTTCTAAATAATCTGGATTGTTGGCATCTTCGGGTCTCTGGGTGTCAACAACTCGCACATCTTCAGCGCCGAGTCGCTCAAACACTCGGATGTAATTATCTCCTACTTCTCCCGGCAGGCTTGTCGCAGCCGTCATGATCGCAATGTGGGCTTTAGTGCCTCCGGCGCACCGCAAGAATTCCCGCAGAATTTTGCACTCCCCCTCTTTGTCTTCCGCGCCGCCAATAATTAGCAACTTCCCCTGCTTTTCGTTGCTCGCCATATTATCTCCACTTTTAATTTATTAAATTTCACTAAAACACAAAATTCCTTTTTCTGAAAACTGCCAAAAGGTATATATAGATACAAAAAAAACTAAGGCTTCTACCACTCCAGGACGCATACAGCTCAAACGTTCTGTTTTTTTTTTACTCTGAGTCCGGGCTGTAACGATGGTTGGGCAAACAGTCCAGGAGGCACTAGACTAAAGAAACCGGGAATAAAAACGAAAATTCTGCGTTGTTTGAACGGAAAAACTTAACTCAGAAACTCCGGTTTCTGAGAGAGTTTTTGCGTCCGGGACTGGTTAAAAAAACCCGGTTTCTGCGTCTAGGACTATCTATTTAGCTCATCCTGGATAAGCCGCTAAAAAACCTCACCCCCCCTAACAGGATATAGGAGGGGTCAAGAAATGAGCTTAAATTACAGGGCCCACGCGCGCGCAGCGATCAATTCGGTTTCTGACTCGATTCTTCGCTAATCCTCCTCTTATTGCTCGTAGAAATCGGATTGATGAGCGTAAGTCCTAATTTAGTACGATCGCCCGTTAGTGCGATCGCTCGATCAAATTGCTCAATACCGTACGCGCCCGTTCTAAAGGTAGGTGTCTGGGTTTGCCATTCCAGACAATCTGATATTCGTTGCTGTTTTGACCATCGCCGTAGCCAGAAATTAGCTTCCGGTGAAATGCTTCCTCAGCTAATTCGTGAACTTGATCCCTGAGAGCAGTTTGTGCGATCTTCATAAATTTGCTGCCTCTTAAATTCTCCTTCACAGTCATAAACAATTATAAGTGGGCAGTGCACCTCTCAAAAGTTATAGGTTTTTTTCTGCAGGGGGCAAGGAAGTAGTTATTAGTTATAAGTGCTTAGTTATAAGTGCTTAGTCAGTCATCAGTGCTTAGTTAGATGTTGAAGGAAGAAGAAATATTTTCCCACTCTTCCCCTCTCCCCATCTCCCCCACTCCCCCTCTCCCCCACTCCCGCGATGCTGAAGGCAGAATTGGTCGGAGTGTTTGTATCAACTGCTGCTGCAATATCTATGCCTGCGGATAGTATCTAATGCACCGGCAAGAGAGTTAACGTGAAAAATTAACGAAAAGGAGGTTAGAAAATGCTGCAAGAAAAAAGCACCGAAACAGCCCGGGTCAATGCTAGAAAAACCGATGTTTTTGATGTTTTCAACTTCAAACACTATATGGGGCCAAACCCTTATTTAGGAACAGCGGCTTTAGTTTTCGATTTGGGGGTGACGGGCGCGAGCGAACCTTTGCCGATCGCACATTACCATGAAATTATTAGCGATCGCTACCCGCAACTCCTGCACGAAACTTTCTCGAACCACGCCCAACTGTTCGGCCGTACCGCTTCAGAAGTTGCAAAACTCGACATGGGTTTGCACTTCCAACACTGGAACGTCAAGCCGTTTTCTCAGTTTAACAGAATTAGCATAGAAGCAGTTCACGCCCGCAGCGCCAGAGCCGTAGTTTACGCTGTTTGGGATTGGTTTGAAGCCATCAATCAAAATCAAGATTTTCCCTTGGGATCCCAAATAGACGCGCTGCAAAATATGTTCCGGCAGTCAGTTTACGGAGGCCCGACAGTTTATTCGTTAATGCGATCGGCATCCCAAAAAGGCATTCCCGTATTTTATTTGTGGGATGAAGGATTGATGCAATACGGGTACGGCAAAAAACTCGTGCGCGGCTCTGCAACTACTTTTGATTGTGACAGCCACTTAGACTCCGATTTTACCACGCGCAAAGACGATTGTAAAGCTTTTCTCGCTACATTAGGATTTCCTGTTCCCAAAGGCGATATCGTCTCCACAGAAAACGGAGCTGTGGCAGTTGCTAGAGACATTGGCTACCCAGTTGCTGTCAAACCAGTAGTCGGCCATAAAGGAATTGGCGTCACAGCAGATGTCCGAGATGCTGAGGAATTGCAGGCCGCTTTTAAAAGAGCTGTTAAGGCAATTCCCGAAACAGAACCGGTGCGAGTAATTGTGGAAAATAGCATCAAAGGATCGGATTTTAGGCTGCTGTGCGTTGACGGCAAATTTGTTTCGGCAACTGAACGCCGGCCCGCTTGGGTAACAGGGGACGGCGACTCAACAATTCGCGAATTGATCCGCCGTGAAAACCGCAAATCCGAACGTTTGGATACGCCAACTTCGGCCCTGAGCAAAATTCAGTCCGACGAAGCGATGGAAATGTATCTGGCAGAACAAGGGCTGTCATTGGATAGTGTCCTAGAGGGCGATCGTACTGTATCTCTGCGCAAAGTCGCCAATCTTTCCGCAGGCGGCGTCAGCATCGACGCTACCCACACTATTCACCCGGATAACATTGTTTTGGCTCAAGATATCGCCCTACATTTTCGGTTAACTTGTTTGGGGGTGGATGTGGTAACAGAAACTCTCGCCAAATCTTGGAAAACAGGCAATTTTGGGATTCTCGAAATCAATGCCGCGCCGGGAATTTTTATGCACCTCAACCCGGCTGTCGGCGAAGGGGTTGATGTGCCTTCCCATATTATCGAAACTTTCTTTGACTCGGGAAAATCAGCGAGAATTCCGATTATTACTTTCAACAGAATTTCGGTGCAAGAACTGCAAGAAACAATCGACCACATTCTGTTGCAGCATCCCGATTGGACGATCGGTGCTGTTTGTCGCGGTGGACTTTTTGTCAACCGTTCTGAAAAAGTTTTGCATAAGAATTACAATCTTAACGTGCAAAGTTTGCTGCGGAATCCCAAGCTCGATTTGTTAATTGCTGAATATCCCGGAAATATTTTGGAAGCTGAGGGAATGTTTTATCAGGGGAGCAATATGGTGGTGCTGGACAATCCGGGGGAAACTGAGATGATGTTGGTCAGAGAAAGCACTGATGACGATACTGTTGTGGTGAGGGAAGGAAATAGTATTTCTATTCGCCGCCAGGGGTTGATCGAACAGTATACTCTGGGAGACGGGGAACCGTTTACACGGGTTTATTTGAAGGAAATAGGGACTGTTTTGTAACCTGTTCCACATTTAACTTGGCTTTGTGGGGCGGGTATTGAGTACCCGCCCCACCAGATAAAGGCTTTTTCTCGTTCCCGGGTGCTTCCGGGGAAGGAACTTGGGGAGCGCCCAGATTTGAACTCGCTTCGTTACACTTAGTTACAATTGGTGGCAATTCCTCAGTCGTGGATGCACTATTCCTAAGAAACCCGGTTTCTTGCCAGATTTCTCGTTACCACACCAATATTTTCGTAGAAATAGGGTTTCTCAGGGTGAGCCCTATTCCTGCGATCGTAAGTTTTTAGACAATTTAGTTTCTGGGCTGTCCTTCGTGTTATCAAGGAATTTCACAAGTCTTTAAACTAATTGCACTCCGGTGGCAGAAGGTGTGGAAATATGAATGTGGCAAGCAATTGGTTTAATTCGCAGAGGGAAAGTTTACTGTCGCACCGTGGCTACATTCCAGCAGCGCTGACTCTTTGCATCGGTACAAGCTTGTCATTCGCAGCCGCCGCCCTTGTGTGGCATTCGGAAAACCAACGAATGCAAGTTCAATTTCATCAGCAAGCCGATCGCCTGAATGTGACACTGCACCAAAGCATCAATAACAATTTAGAAGCTCTTTACTCACTTCAAGCATTCTATAACGCATCTACTGAAGTTAGCAGACAAGATTTTAAGCAATTCGTTCAACCACAACTTTCCCGAAATTCTGCCATGTATTCTGTTAACTGGAGTGTGCGCGTGCCTGCTGCCCAAAAAGCAGCTTACGAAGCTGCAATTCGAGCCGAAGGTTTTCCGGCATTTCAAATTTACGAGCGAACTCGTGACCAAAAGCCGATCAAAGCAAAAGTGCGATCGGAATACTTTCCAATTGCCTACAGAGAAGCACTAAAAGAAGATAACAAAGTGATCGGTTTTGATGTTGCTTCCAGCCCCGATCGCAAAGCAGCTTTAGAGAAGTCGGTAAATACCGGGAAAATAGCTGCTTCCGCGCGGATTACATTAGTCAGCAACAATCAACCGGGATTGCAAGTATTTCTGCCAGTACCCCGTCGCACAACTTCTCTAGATAACTCGGTCAAGAACCGCGAAAATCTCAGGGGAGTTATTGCGGGTCTGTTTCAGATCACCCATATGGTCGATTTCTCTTTAGAATCCCTAAATTTAGACAGCATTAATTTTTACCTCTACGACAACTCGGCTACAGGGAAAGAACGCTTTCTGGTGCGCTACGACTCACAAGCTAAGCAGTTGATAGATAACCCAAAACTAGAAAAGCCAGAGTTAACTAATCTCCGGGGGAAAATCTGTCAAAATCCTAGTGCTTGCACTCGCTTATTTAACGTAGCAGACCGCCAGTGGATGCTGCTAGTTTTGCCAGGGAAGGGGTACAGCGGTCTGAGAACGCATCAGGGTTCGCTGGCTATTTGTGCGATCGGGCTATTGATGACTGGCAGCTTGACGATTTACCTGTTGATGTCTCTAGAACGTACCGCCAAAGTAGAACAGCAAGTCTACGATCGCACAATTCAACTAAAAGAGCGCACCGCTGAACTAGAAACAGCACTAAAAAATTTGCAGGAAACTCAATTCAAACTAATCCAAACTGAAAAAATGTCCAGCTTGGGGCAGTTGGTGGCTGGAGTTGCCCACGAAATTAACAATCCTGTCAACTTCATCTCTGGGAACCTGATCCATACAGGCGAATATACTCGAAACTTGCTGGAACTTGTGGAAATATACCAGCAGCAATATCCGAACCCAACGCCAGAAGTGCAAGCCAAACTAAAAGAGATCGAATTGGAGTTTATCACTGAAGACTTGCCTAAAATCCTAAAATCTATGAATTTGGGAGCTGAACGCATCCGCCAGATCGTGCTTTCTCTGCGGAATTTTTCGCGCTTGGATGAAGCTGAAATGAAGTCGGTTGACATTCACCAAGGCATTGACAGCACCTTGATGATTTTGGATAGTCGGCTGAAACCCAAAGGGGATTTTCCGGGCATTAAACTCATCAAAGAATACGGGAATTTGCCCTTAGTGGAGTGCTGGGCGGGACAATTAAATCAGGTATTTATGAATGTTTTGATAAATGCTATTGATGTTTTATATGACGCACCCGATCAAAAAAAGCTGCTCGGGCAAAGTTTCTCAAATTCGCCATTTTTACCTACAATTCGGATTCGCACTGAACTTTTAAGTTCTAATTGTGTATGGGTGCGCATCTCTGACAATGGAACGGGCATGACCGAGAATGTCAAAAAACGTGTGTTTGAGCCGTTTTTCACTACCAAGCCTGTAGGCAAAGGTACTGGCTTGGGATTGTCGCTCGGCTATCAAATAGTGGACAAACATCAAGGTTCGCTCAGGTGCGTATCGGCTCCGGGAGAGGGAACTGAATTCTGGATTGAGATACCCGTGCGGCAACAGTCCGAGCAATCTGTTTCTAAAGTTGCACCTGCGGTAGGTGTTAGTTGAATTAGGGGGAGAAATCTCGCTTCTAGCTGAGTCTAGCTCCCCCTGGCATCTCCCTTTCTAATGGGAACGCAAGAGCGTCGCCGTTCTCTCTTTTTTTATTTCTTTAGGAAAGGTGCGCACCATACTTGGGAAAGGTGCGGATTGCGCACCCTATATTTAACAGCTAACAGTCAACAGTTAACAGTTAGAGTTATTGGCAAGTGCGTGCTAATTTCTAGTCAAATTTTGCCCAAAACAAATATCTTGGGTTTTACTCGCCGCGACAATTTATAATTGTAGCGATGCCAGATTACCAATTACTAATTACGATGTCTTTACAATTTATTAGCATTCCGCCAAAAACCGATCGCAAACCTGTCGCTTTGATTGTCGCTTTGCACGGATGGGGTGCTAATGCTCGCGATTTGACTTCCTTAGCACCGGCTTTCAATTTGCCGAATTATCAGTTTGTGTTTCCCGACGCCCCCTTTCCCCATCCCCAAGCAATGGGCGGCAAAATGTGGTATGACCTTCAAAGCACAGACGCTCAGGGATTGGTAAAAAGCCGGCAATTGCTGAGGGAATTTTTGCTGTCTTTGGAAAACAGCACGGGTGTGCCTTTGTCTCGCACGATTTTAGGCGGTTTTTCTCAAGGTGGAGCGATGACTCTAGATGTGGGATTGACTTTGCCTGTAGCCAGTTTAATTTGTCTGAGCGGTTATTTACACCCGTCGATTTCGCCAGTTGCTGGGAGTGCTTTGCCACCTGTTTTAATCGTCCACGGTACTCAAGATACTATTGTGCCTGTTAGTGCTGCTGTGCGATCGCGCGACAGTTTGACTGCTTGGGGAACTGCGGTGCAGTATCGAGAATTTATCATGGGACACGAGATTCGACCCGAAGTTGTAGATGTAATGCGAAGTTTTGTTTTAGAAACTGTGTCTAAATCCGATTAAAGGTTTAGGATATAGTATGGCGGAAGTCTCGGGCAGGGGAAAAAAATGAAAACTTTAACCAAAGCATCGCGCGATATTGCTGTACTTACTTCTCAGGACGTGGCAGAATTGGCTGTCCGTTTGGAAGTTGACGATTATACAGATCCTTTTGAGGGATTGAATGATTGGCATTTGTTGCGATCGCTTGCCTTTCAGCGGCCGGAGATGGTTGAACCTTATCTCCACCTTCTGGATATGGAAGCCTACGACGAAGCATAGACTTAAAAATCTAGCTTAAAAATTTCGACGGAATTGAGGAAGAAGTTAGCAGCATATTTTGTTGCGGATTGAACAGATAAGTTATGGATTTTTGTCTGTTTTCATCTCAACTTCTTTCTTGATTCTTTTTTATGAGAAAATGATACCACTTTCAAAAAAGAATGCAATTGTAGGCCCGCGATCCAAACCCTGGTAGCGATAGGTCATCCCCAATTCTTCAATTCTAAAATCGTATGACATGAAGGGCAGACGAATTTTAATCGGCGTTAGCGGCGGGATTGCGGCTTACAAAGTTTGCGAAGTAGTTTCCACTTTAGCGAAAGCTGGAGCTGAAGTTAAAGCTATTCTTACTGATGCGGCCGGGGAGTTTGTGACGCCTTTGACTTTTGCTACTCTCTGCCGCCATCCTGCTTTTACTGACAAAGATTTTTGGCAAGCAAGTCACGGGCGCCCCCTGCACATTCAACTGGGAGAATGGGCGGAAGTTTTTGTTATTGCTCCCCTGACGGCTAATACTTTGGCTAAGTTGGCGGGGGGTTTTGCTGATAATTTGCTGACTAATACTGTCTTAGCTTCTACTTGCCCAATTTTGCTGGCACCGGCGATGAATACGGATATGTGGGAACAGCCTGCGGTGCAGCGGAATTGGCGGGAAGTGTTGACTTATCGGCGCTATCATGCTGCGAATCCGGGGGCGGGAATGCTGGCGTGCGATCGCGCGGGTGTCGGCAGGATGGCAGAACCTGGTGAGATTTTGCCTCATATTGAATCGCTGTTGTATGCGAAGGGCGATCGAGATTTAGCGGGCATTAGGGTGTTGATCAGTGCGGGAGGAACGCGGGAACACCTCGATCCGGTGCGGTTTATCGGCAATCCTTCCAGCGGCAAAATGGGCATAGCTTTGGCGCAAGCTGCACAGCACCGCGGCGCGACAGTGACGCTGGTACACAGTATAACTGGCGAATTGCCGCTGTCAGGTGTGCGGGCGATCGCAGTTGCGAGTGCACAAGAAATGCGGCAGGCAATGCTGCAATGCTTTCACGATGCGGATTTGACGGTGATGGCTGCAGCGGTAGCGGATGTGAGACCTGCCGAGTACAGTAGTGAGAAATTGCCGAAGCGATCGCTCCCCAATTGTTTGCCTTTGGCACCAGTAGCGGATATTGTGGCAGAGTTGGGAAAATTGAAACAGTCGCACCAAAAATTAATCGGGTTTGCAGCACAAACTGGGGATATTGTCAAGCCGGCTTTGGAGAAATTGCGGGCAAAGAAACTGGATGTAATTGCCGCCAACCCGATCGATCGAATAGGTGCAGGTTTCGGCAGCAATACCAATCAAGCAATATTAATTAATGCCGCCGGCAAGCAAGTAGAAATAACACCTTGCAGCAAGCTAGAAATGGCTCACCGATTGTTTGATTTTGTGATGGAGGGGTGAGGGCGCGATTTACTTCTTAACTTGCATTAGCTGGTTCGGGCGATAATTCTGATTCCCCAATTTCCGTTGATTCCGAGTCAGCGGGCAACTCAATATCTGCGACAGTAATTTCTAGTTTAAATCCTAACGCTTCGAGCAATTCTACCAAACTGTAAATTTCCAAACTGCCGCTTTCAGTCAGCATCTTGTCGAGTTTTTCGTGATGTTCTTTTGCTGACTCCGAAAGAGCATTCATCCTGATTTTAGCCTCAATTACCTTTCTGATGGCATTTCTCAGGAGTGCGGGTTCAGGGTCTTTTTCTTCCAAGATAGCCCCGATAAAACCAGCAGCTTCTTCAGGCTCTTTAAGAGATTCAATTAGGTACTCGCGGTAGCTATCACTCGTAGGCATTTTCACGTTTTTCATAATCTGTCCAGTATTCTATAGCTTGTCGAATGTCCTGTTCTTGGGTGCTTTTATCCCCAGCTATGAGGATTACCACAATTGTCAAGCCGACTTGTCCAAAGTAGAGGCGGTAGCCCGGGCCATAATTAATTCTGAGTTCAAAAACTCCTTGTCCCACTGACTTGAAATCTCCGAGATTACCTTGCTCAACTCGGTCAAGCCTAGATTTGATTCTAACTCTAACATTCCGATCGCGGAGGGCATCAAGCCACTCGGTGAATGGTGCCCTACCCTCTGGTGTAGTGTAACGTCGAATTTCCCTCGGTTGTACTTCCATAATTTTATCGCAGTCGATCGGCAATTTCTCTCGTAGGGCGATCCGTAGTACATTCAGCAGACAACTCAATATCAGCCATATTAATTCCTAGTTTAAATCCTAACGCTTCGAGCAGTTCTACCAAACTATAGATTTCCGAACCTGCACTTTCTGTCAACATCTTGTCGAGCTTTTCCCATTGAAGTTGAGCTGACTCTGATAAATTATTGAAATTTAGCCGAGAATCTACCACATCTTTGAGTACCATTTGGAGCAATTTATGTTCATCGCTTGCTTCTGTCAATGTCACCTCGATATAACCTGCTGCTTCTTGGGCATTTCTCAGAGATTCTAGCAGAAATTCTTGGTAACTCCTACTCGTTGGTGCTTTCACGTCTTTCATAGTCTCTCCAATATTGAATAGCTTTGCCAATATCTCGCTCTTTCCTTTCTCTTATCTCCACCTATTAAGTAGGTCGGCGGGGAAATTCACAGATATGTAACAAAACATTAAGTAGGGTGAAGGGACTTAAATTTAATACGTT
>NZ_JAUBSF010000230.1:0-1454 GCF_036704615.1 Microcoleus sp. K4-B3 | reverse complement strand
TATGTTTTGGATAACTTGAGTGCTGCTTGTGCTGCTTGAATACATAAACTAGCTCTCGTGTCAATGCGTAAGTCCTATGAGCTTTTAGCTGCGATGCAACTTGTTTAACCGCGTTTTGACAAGATGCAACACAATGTGAAGTCAATCAATCAGCAAATGCTGACTTATCTAAGAAATATTACAAAATTTACCGTAACATAATTTGATGGTAAAGTTATCAATTGATGTGGAGAGCGATCGCTCTTTACCATCGCACAGAGCGAAAGACTAAGTTTAGTTTGGCTCATACTTTGGCTGTCGGCTTCTTAAACCTATGTATCTGTAAATCACTTAGTGCTGAAGATTCAATTAACCATATTACCCTCACAATTGGAGATTTTTCAATGAAACTCAGTAAATCTTTGGCAATGTTGCTGACATTAATTTGTATGACAGTCATATTTGTGACTACTTTCAGATTAAGCCCTAGTTTCGCTCGTTCTACGCCGGTCATGTCAGCACAAGAATCAGCAGAAAAAGTAACTACAGATCTGATTGCACAAGTTCCCGGAGGAAATTCTCTCTACAATAGGCTGGGAGGCTACAACGCGATCGCAAGGGTCATTGATGATTCAGCAATTTTCATATTCGCTGACCCAGTAATACCAAATTCATAAAATAATGCTACAGTTAGTATAAGTGCATTTTGCAATTTAGTAGCCAAAGAGAGGTCAAAACAATGTCAGGAGTTGTCAAAATTGTAATTCGAGAAACCGCAGCAGAACTGAAAACTTTGCTGGGCCGAGAGAAAGATGCTATGCGCCACGAAAAACTGCTGATTCTGTATTGGCTCAAAACCAAAACAGTGGATAGTGTATTGTCTGCTGCCGTGCGTTTAGGTAAGCATCGTACCACAATACAAAGATGGTTGTCTAGCTACCGAACTGGGGGAATAGAAGAATTATTATGCCAGAAACCTCGTGCGGGTCGGCCCAGAATAATGACTCCAGAAATTGTAGAGAAATTATCAGAAGAGTTAAACCAAGTAGAAGGGTTCAGTAGCTACAAAGAAGTACATCAGTGGTTGACAAGCTGTTGTGACATTCCCGTGGCATATCGGACAGTGCATCAATGGGCAAGATATCGCCTTAAAGGCAAATTAAAAGTTCCACGTCCGTTGAGTGAAAAGCAAAAACCAGGAGCAGTAGAAGAGTTTTAAAAAAACTGCCAATCTTAATTAAAGCAAGTCTGACTCAAAGTCAGAGCTTTTTAAAACAATGGAAAAAAGTGCGGTATTGGAGCCAAGACGAAAGTCGGATGGGGTTGCATACAATTCAAAGAAGAAAGCTAACAGGTTACGGGATAAAACCGCAAGGAAAAGTACAATGGGACTTTACTTAGGGTTTGCTGAATAAATAATGGAAGACCCAGAGAAGGATTGATGATTGATTCAAGCCGACGCTCGAATAAGTTTT
>NZ_JAUBSF010000006.1:0-155917 GCF_036704615.1 Microcoleus sp. K4-B3 | reverse complement strand
AATCACTAATGCCAAATCGTATATATTGCCCTTTTTGTCAAGTACAATTTATACCAAATTAGATGAGCTTACCCTGCTTTGCTATCCACTCCCCTTTTACCGTTTAAAAGTCAACATTAGTCATCAAATAATCAATTTCACTGGCTTCATCGAAAGTAGCTGCATTCATGACGCTCGCTATTACTTTCTTGTTTGTGTAGTTTGATAACTCGATTTATATTCTGGCTAACCACACCGCAATCTGTTTTTTTACTGGTAGGTAAAATTAGTAAAAACCTTTTGGAACAAGGCTTTTGCCAACTCGTTTCGTGGAATATCCTATTTTTCATCTGATCCTTTTTGAATTATTACTTTTCGATTTTTGGCGATTCGTCCTATGTATTTTAATTTCCTTTTCTCTAATTTTTGTAAAAAATTTTTATTATTGCCATACCCAGCATCAATTAGCACTATCGAGGTTTTTTCGCTCACTTTCTGCCAATAATTCGCCTAAATAGTTTTTAAACTCCCGTTTTTGGGCTTGATGACCAAAGATATCGTCAAATCTTTGACACCATTTATCAAAGCAGGGGGGCATTGCGGCGGGGGTTGTGTCTTTCATTGCTCATTGTTTAAATTTATATGCTTGCAGAGCAGGCATTATAACTCATTTAGCCCGTATTTTTTGTTTAAGTCCCGCGAATTCTATTCCTTTGGGGAACTCGGACAATCACTCTGAGGGTAGAGCCTGGTTAATGCGTTGGGGAGTTAGATTGGATACAAATGAAGGAAAAACCAAAAGTTCTCTAAACTCCCTAAGCAGAAAGCTGTTAAGCATTTAAACTGGGTATGACCAAAACGCCAAATGCTTACACCTGAATCTTCACAGTGAGTGAATCGAAAGAAGTGATTTCAATGCTGAACCGCTTAGCTCAAGTTTTCAAACTGAAGCATCTCCTACAGACTAATATTTTTTGAATAGTTGTGACGAAGATAATTATGAAACCTAACGAAGAAAATAGCTCTAGCCGTGAAATTCATCAAGAAGTTCACACAGATGCAAGTAACGGTCACGTCAGTACAACGCGAACTACTACAAGTGTTCCGAGTACAACGGCGAAGGCTTCTAAAGAAGCAGCTCATCACCAAGGTTACGTACAGGGTGAAATGGCGGAAAACCACCGCCAAGTTGGAGTCCAAGAAGTCCGCGATAATGAGAATGCTGGTCGCGGGTTACTGTTAGGGATTCTTCTTGCTTCTTTGGCCGGCTTAGTTCTCGGCAGTGTATATTACTTCAATCGGGGTGAGGAGGCTCCTACTCCTACTGCTGCTCCTGTGATTGTTGTACCGAAAGCGAATCAGCCTTCAGCAACACCTGCTCCGACTCGGACTATAGAGAGAGAAAAAACGATCATTGAAAAGATTGTTCCGGTTCAACCATCTCCAGTTCAAAAAGCTACGCCTGCTCCTCAACCAAGTCCAGCTCAAAAGGCTGCTCCGGCTCCTCAACAAAGTCCGGCTCCCAATATCAATATTACAATTCCCAATTCACAGCAGCAAGATGCACCCGCTCAGCAAGCAGCGCCGTCTCCATCTTCGCGGTCAAATAATACCAATACTACGGTTCCGAATTCGCAGAACGAGCCAGCTACCACTCCGCCAACTCCAGCACCTGAGAGTTCAGCTACTCCATCTCCAACTCCAGATGATGGCGCTTCTGGATCAGGTACCAGCGGCGAAACTAATACGCAAAGCCAGACTGATTCTAATTCTACGGGTACGGCTGTACCTAATAGCAACCCCGGCGCAGAGGGTGCGCCTGGTTCACAGCCATAGAAGTTGGATGTCTAATTAGTCCGCCTGGGGTTCAAACCCCAGACTCATAGCTAAAGTCCTTTAAAGAGGACTTTTTTTTATGGTTTAAAGAAATATTTCTTCAATCATAAACTGTCGGGCATCTTGCGTTGTATTTTTCGGGCGGGCTACGAGAGCCCACCCCACAAGAATTTCATCAAACTTGACTGTAAACTTTAGATGCGCTTGGGCTTACCAAGATTAGCGGGACTGAGACAAAAACTGAGGCGAAAATGGCTTCAAACCTAGATATAGAGAGACTTTTAGCTCTAATAAGCATAAATCTAGTATCTACAAGGGTTTCAGGCATTTTTAGGTCATCGACCTCTTGCGCGCGATCGAGAGGTCTTCAGCCCCTTTAGGGGCCTTAAAATGTCTAAGTCCCACTAACCGGAGATCGTGACTGAACTCAATAAACCAGGTTTCGGCGATCGCGAACTTTTTAAGATTGTGCCAACCTATGCTAAGAAAGAGTTGGGTGAGCTAATTTAACCTTCCCTAAAGCCATCTTCCTGCTGTCAAAGAGTTTCATCACCCCGGAGGAGATGGTGTCGATTACATCGGGTGAACAGTAAGAGAGAAACTCTTCCGACGAAATATGACCTGCAAAAAAATCTTGAGCTTTCTTCAAAAAGTTTTCTGTTTCAGAAAAGCCGATAGATTTGATAATAAACGTAGCTACGGGAGAGTTTTTAATATCGTAGGGTGATTCTTGATTTCGTCCTATTGCTAACAAATTAAGAACCTCTCTTTGCAACTGACTTTCTAAGGGGTAGGCTATCTGTCTGTTGGGCAAGTAATCCTCCAAAACCGAGGTTTTAAATCCTGGCGTGCGCAATTCTCCCATCATAGTTGAAAGCGGAATATCGCGCCCCAAACGGTAGGAAAGAGCTTCTAAAATGGCGATGGTAATTAGCTTTATCCCTAGATAAAGTTTAGCAACTTCGATATTTTTTCGAGTTCTGGCAATCAGGTTAGCGTAGGTTTCATCGTCCGGCTCTTGCATAAACTGCTGGAAAACCAGTTCGGGTTTGAGGAAGTTCAAAAATCCTTCCATTTTTTGCAGAGACCTGCGATATCCACCAACAGTATAGGAATTGACATTGCTTAATTCGTGGTTGGTTTCTGGCATCAAGTTCCAGGTATTGTCTAAGAAATTAGAGGAATTTGGAGAGGCAAAATTCTCTACATCCCGATTTGCTAACCTGACCGATCGCTTGACAATTTCTACGGTTTCGGCATCGCTCCATCCCAATTTAAAATCGCGGTTCGCACTTACCAAACGCTGGTGCAAAAGTTCGATCGCACTCAAACCGCTGGGCGCAACCGGACGAAAAGGAATAGTAGCTTCGATGCAAGCGGCGATTTCGGCGATCGTACTAGCTGGCAAAAAAGGCTCCAAACATTTGGCAGCAATAACGGCACTCAAAAATTCGTTTTGACCGGCAAACGGAGAGAGAGCCTTGCCGGGAATAAACCCAAATACTGAGGCCACTAGGTGATACATGGCATCGTTGGGCAGTTCGGTTTCATCTCTAATAACTAACTGCGATCGCACCTCTTTGACAAAAGGAGAAAGGGCGCTGCTAATATTGAAACTGACACCCTGATCGACTTGCACGTACACGAGGTCGTGAAACAGCGCAGCCAGCACCTCGATCGGATCGACTGACCCCCCGACCTCAAAAATGTGTTCCGACGTGTGAAAGTAGCGCCAAGGCCCTCTCATCGTTTGAATGATGAGCTCAGCTATCTGCTCCAGCATCGGAATCTCTACTCGACCTCCCAATTGCTCGATCGAGCTTACCAAGCAATCCAAGCACCGTTTTTGTTCTCCCAAAAGCTCCATTTACGCACCTCCAGTGCATTCCCTGATTGTCTTGCGTTTGATTGCATGGTATCAAAACACGCTGCCATCCTGCCATGATTCGTCACTCAAAAATTGCAAATTTTAGGCAAAAAGAGGGAGAGGGGGGAGGGAAAGAGGGAGAGGGGGGGAGGGGGAGAGAGGGAGAGGGAGAGAGAGGGAGATAGGGAAATTAAATATTAAAAATTCTGCATTTGTGGAGATTCGGGCAACTTGGGTGATCGGTATCATAAATTACAGTCAATCTGAGAAAAAGTTGGTAAAGCCTTGATGAATTTTTGATGAATTTTTGATGAATTTTTGACAAAAGCTGTGGGTGGGTGGCTGGCAATTCAGCTTTAAGCGGCTGCGGTGTAAATGCTGCGTCCAGCCTCAGAGTAAGATTCGTAAACGTGCTGGTAAACCTCTTGACATTTGCGCTGATACGCTTCGGTTGAGTAGCTTTCGGGCAGTCGATCTAAAATTTCCTCGATCGCCACTTTAACTGCTGCCTTTGTTTGCTGTCGCCTGCGCCAATCTAACACTAATTTTTATTTTTTGAAAGTTGATAAAAGTTCCTTTGCTACTTTCTTGATTTCGTGCTTTTCTTTTTCGTTAAAGTAATATCTGGTTGGGTTAATAAGTCAGAAATCGCTAATTCTTCCTCTGCCCAGTTCTCGGATATTGCACGTTTATCCTTAAAGTTGAGTTCTTGGGCAAACTCCACCAAATCGGCAAATAATGTCTCGACATTGCGATAACTGCTGTTGTATTCATCAATCAGTTGCTGGAACTTGTCTAACTAATTCATCCGGCTTTTGTTGAGGCGTAGCATCTGGGTTAGTTGGCTGCTAATTATGCCTTTGAGTTTCTCTGTTTCGGTGTGTTTGTAACCCGATGCAAACTGGGCTTTGAGCCAGAAATTATATCAGCATGAAGGTGGGTAAAAGCTTCACAGCTTCTGAATTATGGAAACAGATTTCTGTAATAGCTACAATACTCATCAATCAATTTCAAAGTCGAATTAGCTTGGCGAGGCTTAACCATAGACCCAGCTTAGCTTTGAGAGATTTTAGTCTATTATACTCGGACGCTTTGTCACAGAAGAGCGATACCACAAGAGTTTTGAATTTTTTTATGTCGGGAGGGTTAGCGATAGCCCTCGCCAAGTCCAGCCCCAACCGGTTTCTGTTTTAGCTGAATAGCCCTTGCTGTGAGTGCGGACTGGCTGGGGGGTTCCGGCTTGAGGTGAGTGGCGATACAGCGAATACCGCCCTTGACGGCCGCCACCATAGCGGGGCAGTTCAAGGGGCTTTGGGTTTGGCTAGGGGTAGCAACACCAAGGCGAATCACCTTTCCCCACCAGTTAATACAGGCACAAACGGGCTGGTCAATTTCTGTGCAGATAGCAGGGGCGCGTTGAGCAAATTCCGATATGCTGTTGCAAGGCGATCGCCTGGAAGTCTCTGGGGGTAAAGCTTTTCCCGTTGCTTGAGCTGGTTTTTCTTTAAACCTATAAGGTTGCTGTAGATAGGTCTTTCCTCGCTTAGATAGAGTTTATTTATTATTTTGGCTTGACTTCCCCCTGGAGTGCATTTACTCAAAAAGTATTGCGGTTTTCAGGGTTAGTCGCTAGAATAGCCAAACTGTCAAGTAAAATCATCCCAACAACAAGACAGACATTTCCGATATCCGCTTATGACCATTGCCTATACTCCACCTTGGCTGCTGAACAACGGCCTATTAATGACGTTGTACACCGCATTAAGGGCTAGTCGCCGTTGGGAAAAGACGATCCCTTACCCAGAGCCCCCTTACCGAGAACACATCTTTACTGGTGCCTGTGGAGTCCCGATTTTCGGCTGGGTTGCCATCCCCGAAAATCCCCGATATACCATTGTCGGTACTTACGGCATTACTGGCGATCTGGATAATCAATGGTTTCTGAGGCTACTAGGCCGTAAAGCCTATGCCCAAGGCTGTGCAGTGGTATTATTTGACTGGCGAGCTCACGGCAAAACAGCCAAACTCTCTCCCACCCTGACTTCTGATGGCCTATACGAAGGCGAAGATTTCGTTCGGATTGCTGCCGCTGCTAAAGAAATGGGATGTCCCGCGCCTTTTTGGTTCACGGGTTATTCCCTGGGCGGACAATTAGCCTTGTGGGCCGTAAAATCAGCTCAGACGATCGCAGATTGGGGGCCTGACTTAGGGATTGAAGAGTCAGAACTAGCAGGCGCGGCAGTAATTTGCCCCAGCTTGGACTCGAACCGTTCTCTGTCTTATCTAGTTAAAGATGAGTGGGGGAAATTGTTAGAAAAAGCGATCGCGCGACAGTTAAAAAAACTAGCAAAAAAGATCGCTAAAGCACATCCAGGGGCGATCGATCCTGCCGCTATTGAACGCGCCAACAGCATTTGGGGCTTTGACCATGAACTGGTAATTGGCCCGTTAGGTTTCTCCTCTGTGGAAGAATACTATGACGCTAGCAGCGCTCTACACATTTTACCTCACCTCAAAAAACCCACTTTCATCCTTTATGCAGCGGACGATCCGATGTTTGACCCGGTGCTTGTCTCTGAGTTGCAAGCCATTAGCGCGAACAATCCTGCCTTAGAATTAGTGTTGACAGCCTACGGCGGTCATGTTGGGCATATCAGTAGTAAACGTTGTCAGCATCAATTTGCTGATAGCGATCGGTGGTGGGCATGGAATCGGATTTTACAGTGGTTCGATGCCTTGAGTGTTGATTGAGATTATCAAATAAAATCTGAACACTCCTCGGCAATAGTTGCGGGGAGGAAAGGATTAGGGGGTTTAATTCCTCCAGCCCAGAACCTTAAAACTATTTTGCAAAAACACCAGACATCTGGGCTAAAGCTGAATGGCTTACTGGGAATGAATTGTGCAGAATTTGCACAGCCGCTTGACTTCAGCGAGATGTGACGACAGCATCAGGATTAGAAGCAATTATAGTTAAAAACTGGTGAATAAATATCGATTAATTTATTCGTTTTTTTGACAATTGTGTCAGCTATTAACTAGGTAAAACTCAAGCTCCTACTCTCAATCTAATCAAACAGCAAATTGCGATAAATACTGTCTCGTAATGCCTTTTTCTTAACCCAAATTTTTATTGAGCCACTCGAAACCAGCATTCCCCCAGCACCACAAGCCGGGTCTACAATTCCCCCGCAATTCGGCTCTATTACATCGACAATCAGCTTTACCAGTGAAATTGGAGTAAAAAAATCTCCGCCTTTGGGCCCTTATTTTTGAGCAAAATTCCCAGGAAATATTGATAAAATTTCCTAAACTCATCCTCATTAATATTGGCTCTGAGAATTCGATTTAAGATTTTCAACAACTCCCGCAAAACTGGCATTGTTAGTGTAATCTTCCCAGGTCGTTGATAGATTCCCTCGTCTTCGGCAGCAAACAGCACCGCCTCGTACAAACCCTTATTTGAGTTTAGAGACGGGGCGATCGCATCAAAACCAAAGAAACCGGGTTTTTGGCCGTTGCTGTCGGTGGTAACGCGTCTTCTCAGTAAAAAACCCGGTTTCTGACTGCCTGCGCGTCAAACCAAAGAAACAAAGAAACCGGGTTTTTGGCCGTTGCTGTCGGTTTTGACGAAGTATTCTCGTCCAAAACCCGGTTTCTGAGTACCCGCGCGTCGATTTTCAGCTTTTAGAGAGAGGTAAAAACTCGCCCGATCGCTACACTATGATTAACTAGGAACTCAGCAATTTGGGAGAAGAGGTGAATTGAAATTCGTGTCCGACCCGCGAATAACAGTCAAAATCCGCAAAATGAAAGAGCGGGTGCGGTGGCAAGAACAGTCGATCGTCGATCGGGGAATCGACCAAACTCGGATGGTTTTGGGATCTCAAACCACCGACTCTCCAGAGTTTTCGTTTTTAGTCGCAGGCGACAGCGGCACGGGCAACCACCGCGGCCACAATCCCCAGCGGCAAGTGGCCGAACTGATGCTCTCGGAGCGCGAAAATTGCCGTTTCCTCCTCCACACGGGCGATGTCGTTTATCTCGTCGGTTCCAGCGAATATTACTTGCAAAACTTTATTCGCCCCTACCGAGAATTTATAGTCGGCGGCGAGCAACCCTCTCGGATTGCCTACGATCGCATGGTGTTTAACTTTCCGTTTTTGCCAGTACCGGGAAACCACGACTATTACGACTTGCCCATAGTCTACGGCCTTCTGTCGGCGACAGCTTTGCCGCTGCGTCGGCTGTTGGGTTCCAAGTTGGATCTCGATGTCGGCTGGCACGGTTCCGATCGCGGAAATACCTACGCTAAAGCCTTTCTCGACTACCTCAAAGCTCACAAAATGCCGGGAGATCTCGATCGCCACCTAGACGCCCACTACACCGCCAGCACCAGCACAGGCCGCTGCCTCCGTTACCAACCCGGACGTTTTACCCGCTTACCCAACCGCTATTACACGTTCCGCAGCGGCGGCATCGACTTCTTCGCCCTCGACTCCAACACCTTCAACGAACCCTTGCCGATCCCGAAAACCAAACAGGGCGACATTCGCCGCCAGAATTTGGAACTCGATCGGCAGAAGTTGGAACAAGAAAAATTGGCAATGCTCGAAATCTGCGCTCGGCTGAACCCCCAAATTCCCGAGGAAGCCGAACACCTAGACGACTTGGCCGCCAAATTAGAGCAAGTTGACGAAATCCTGATGGATATTGACAAACAACTGTCGCCCGACAAAACAGCTACAGACGTTGAACAGCTCGAATGGCTGAGAAAAAGACTGATTGCGTCTTGGGCTGATTCCGAGGTGCGGGGGCGGGTAATTTACCTGCACCATCCCCCCTACGTGACGGAGGCGACAAAGTGGAATCAAGCTCAAACTTTGGCGGTTAGGTTGCGATTGCGCGAGGTGCTCGACGGGGTGGCCGATGCAGTTGGGGAGGCGGCGCGGGGGCGTCCGCTAGTAGATTTGGTGCTGACGGGCCACGCTCACTGTTTGGAATACCTGCGGACTGGGGATACCGGACACGGCGACTCTGGGATTAATTGGATTGTCTGCGGGGGAAGCGGCCACAGTCTCCGCCGCCAGCGCCCGGAAGGGCCGGTGTTGCAGGAAGCATCAAGTCCAGAAGCTTATCGCTCGGCGCGCGAGGGCGGGCGATCGCAAAAAGACTCTCGGCGGATAGCGGAATCTTTGCTATTTGTCGGCCGCAGCGGTCAAGGTTCCCACAAACGCCGTCCTTATTCGTGTTTGCGGATTGATGTTCTCGATGGGTGTCCTCCCAAGTTCCGCATCCGACCTTTGGTTGTCGAACGATTTGAGGGGAAATGGCACGATATCTCGATCGAACCTTTTGTGATTTAACTTTCGTTTTTCTGTAAGTCTCGATCCCCCTTAAAAAGGTGGACTTTGACCGATTCCGGTTCCCTCCTTTTTTTTAGAGGGGTTAGGGGGGATCGAGAGCCGAATGCTCTATCAACTTAATTCAGGACAAAAATTCCATGATTGCTAATTTAACCGCCACCGGCTGGGAAATTATTTACCACCGCGCCCACGCTTTGCTCGCGGCGCAACTTGGCGGACAGTGGAAGCGCTCGAAATCTCCGGTTCGCCTCTACGAAACCATAGCGGCTATTTCGCATCACGATGATTTGGAGAAAGAGTGGGAAGAGAATATTTTGACTGAAGCGGGCGCGCCCTTTGATTTTACCTTGCAGACGGGAACCTCTGTGCCGAAAATTAAAGCCATGACGCAGAATGCCCTATATCGCGGTCGCTGGGTAGCAATGCTGATTTCTATGCACATGAGCTTTCTCAATGAAGGAAAGCGGGGAGAGTCGAAGGAACTCGACGAGTTTTTGGACGAACAACTGGAAAATCAAAAAAAATGGCGCAAAGAGTTGCAAGTTTCCGAGAAAGATGCTAAGGCAGCTTATGCTTTTTTCCAGTGGTGCGATCGGCTATCATTAATTCTTTGCAGCCGCGAGTTACCCGCCGGAGAACGAGCTTTAGAAATTAGTGTCGGCCCGGACGGTAAGCGCTACGATATTGTACAGAACAGCAACGAACTTGTGACTGTAACTCCTTGGCCTTTTGAAGACGATAAGTTTACTGTTAACGTCGAAGCGTGCCACTTGGATAAAGTCAAGTTCGACAGCAACCAGGAAATTAAGGAAGCGCTGCACAAAGCTCCCCGCGAAGTCTTAGAGTGGACTTTTGTCAAGTCTTAATTAAACCTCTAGCAAAAATACTGCACCGTTCTAGGTTTGTAGGGAGAACTTCAGCCGATCGAGTTTTATGAGGACTGAAGTTCTCACTACAAACCAATTTGATTGTTGCCGATTGAACGGACATAATATTATCAACGAGCCATCACCAATTACCGATTACCCATTACCAATTACCAAATATGAAACGTTCAGCCTGTCTAATTTTCAATCCCGTCGCCGGCAACAGCGACCCCGACCAAGACTTAGCTAGAATTCAGGAACTTTTAGAGCCTTTTATTGACTTAGACATTCGGCTGACAACCCGAGAATTAGACGCAGATCAAATCGCCCGCGAAGCAGTTGCTAGGGGAGTTGAGGCAATTATTGCTTCCGGGGGCGACGGCACACTATCCGCAGTTGCTGGGGCGATTGTGGGCACAAATATTCCTTTAGGAATTATTTCGCGGGGAACGGCGAATGCTTTTGCTAATGCTTTAGACATTCCCAATACAATTGAAACCGCCTGCGCAACTATTTTTGGAGGGTTGACGCGGGTGGTAGATGCGGCGATTTGCAACGGTGAAATGCCGATGGTTTTGTTAGCTGGAGTGGGTTTTGAGGCGGAAACCGTCGAACTAGCCGATCGCGAAATGAAGAATCGCTGGGGAATGCTGGCTTACATTTTGTCGGGAATTAAACAGTTAAACAATTTAGAAAGATTTGAAGCGGAAATCGAAACCGAAGATAAAATTATCAGCCTTACTGCTGTCGCCGTGACAGTGGCGAATGCAGCGCCGCCTACTTCTATTTTAGCTCAAGGGCCTGCCGGGATTATTTTTGATGACGGCTTGCTGGACGTGACGCTGGTGGCGCCTCAGAATAAAGCTGGGGCGATCGCAGCTTCTTATCATCTATTGCAAACAGCTTTGAGCGGCAATGCTACGGATCGCGACGACATCGGTTATTTGCGGGCAAAAAAAGTAACAATTAGTGCCGATCCGCCTCAAAAAGTGGTTGTAGACGGCGAAATCATCGGCATGACTCCGGTTTCTATTGAGTGCGTTCCGGGAGGTTTAACTATTTTTGTACCGCGAGTTGAAGAAGAGCCCGTGGTGGAAAAACTCACCGGTTTAGCGGACATCGAAATTACATTGAAACCCTTAGATGAAAATTTTTAGCGACACAAACAATAAGAAAGACCGCCCGGGCGGTCTTTCATTTTTAGGCGTCTAAAATTTGGCGAATGCGGCGCTCCAAACGTTCGAGGTCGAGTCCACCTTCATCGCGGCTGATGCGGCGCACGGTGACGTTAACATTGCTCAAATCTGCCAGCAAATCTTGCAGGATTTCTTGTTGCTGCCTAGCTTGAGTTATTTCGCGCGGTTCCTGCACGAGGTCGCGGATGATGGTATCTTCGGCTCGCGAAGCAACGATCGGGTCTGCTTCGCCGTCTATATGCACGAAAGTGCGCCGACCGGGCCCCCGTTCTTCTTCAATTGGTATGACTGCTGTTACTCGATCGGAGCGTACATATTTGCCAAATCCCAGGTGGACTAAGACAGAAGATTGTATTTTCATAGATAGCAACTTTTATTTGTTAGTTATCTATATTTTAACTTTTTAAAATCGTATATGACAACTCAATTAGAGCTATTATTACTACAATGTATGTCGGTTTTTTCTGTGTTTTATAGTTGTCAAATTTCCTAAAAAATGCTAAGTTAATTAACTGGATATAACTTACCAACGGTGGGTCAGAAACCGGGTTTTTTACGAAAAGACGCGCTCCTACCAGCAGATTCGGTAAAAACCCGGTTTCTTTGGTCGGAGCGCGTAAATCCTGTTAACATAAAAATAGAGCAGTTTGCGATCGTCGCCCGCAGCGCATTTCAGGGACACAGCCTACCGATTCTAGATTTGAGCATTACTTCCACGGAAAAATAGGAAAGCCTAGATCATGTTAATTAGTCTCGACTTAGTTATCAGTCTCCTGACGACAATTCCCTTCGGCACTATCAAAGACAAGTTTCAGCGCAACGAAACTGTCATCAAAATCTTAAAAAGATTTAACCTCGACCCCGATGCTCCGCCCGCAGATTTTAGCGGAGTTTATGTTTATACTTTAGTCGAGTACGGCGCTGGCAAACCCAAGCAGATTTTAGAACTGTTTCGCCAAAAAGAGATTGAATCAGCATTTCGCAAAGCTTTCGAGTCCGATAGCCCAGCCATTTTAATTAAAGCAGGCGATGACTATCTGAATGACAGTGCTTTAGGCAAAGAAATTCGAGATTTAGGCATTGACCCCAGACGGGAATTCATGGCATTTGCCGCCGTGTTTATGGAAGTAGCAAAGCGGACGCGGACGCTGGGAGATGTGATGGTGGGAAATGCGATCGCCTCTTTGCAAAAACGCCTATCTATGGTAATGGATCGCATCGAACGCCTCCCCACTATCGAAGGAATTCGCACCGAATTTGCACGACTGGAAGCTGAAGATTATCCCGCACTTCCCGCCGCAGCATCAACTAATATTCAAAAGTCTCAAGCTTTTATTTTATCGCAACAAGTTCGCGGTTGGTTTGAAACATTAAGTTATAAGTTTGAAACCTATCAAATCTCGGAAGATAACTATTTTGAATGGATTATCAATGTTCCCGTCAGACGCAATCGGTACGATCGCATTTTAGTGCGCGGAATAGCCGGAGAAGCCGGACTCAGGGATATCTCAGCCTTGCGCGAGTCGGTGGAAAGACAGCGCACCGATGAAGGTTGGTTAGTTACAGCCCGCCGCATCAGTCGCGCCGCGCGGGACGAGGTAGAGAAAGCCGAAAATCGTAATTTAGCTTGCTATACTTTCGATGAATTACTCGACCAAGATGCCGATTTTACTGCTTATCTGGATTGGCTAGAAACTGAAATCACCAGCCGAGGAATTGATACTAAATATGTGCCGTTAGCCTGTACCAAAGAAGAAATTGACCCCGATACTCAGCGCAAGATAGGTGTGAGTCATTATGGCGATCGAGATGGCTGGATCGAAGGTTATATTGACCTGTGGTTAGATGACCCAGTTAAAGAACATATTTCAGTTTTAGGAGAATTTGGGACGGGAAAAAGTTGGTTTGCGATGCACTATGCTTGGATGGCGCTGCAACGCTACCGAGATGCTCAAAAGCGCGGCTTAGAACGTCCGCGTTTGCCGTTAGTAATTCCTTTGCGAGATTACGCCAAAGCAGTTAGTGTCGAGTCGCTATTTTCCGAGTTTTTCTTTCGTAAGCACGAAATACCTTTGGCGGGTTATTCGGCCTTTGAACAACTTAATCGCATGGGTAAATTTCTGCTAATTTTCGATGGTTTTGATGAAATGGCCGCTAAGTGCGATCGGCAAGAAACCATCAACAACTTCTGGGAACTGGCAAAAGCCGTTGTTCCCGGCGCAAAAGTCATCCTCACTTGCCGTACCGAACACTTTCCTGAAGGCAAGGAAGGACGGGCATTGTTCAATGCAGAACTGCAAGCATCAACAACCATTTTAACAGGCGAAACTCCCCAATTTGAAGTCTTAGAATTAGAGAAATTTAACGACGAGCAAATTAGGCTAGCGCTGTCATTTCAAACAGAAGCGGCGACAGTAGAAAAAGTGATGGGAAACCCGCAACTATTGGATTTAGCGCGTCGCCCTGTGATGACCGAGTTAATTTTGGAAGCATTGCCCGATATTGAAGCTGGAAAACCAGTAGATATGTCGCGGATTTATCTGTATGCGGTGCGGCGGAAGATAGAGAGAGATATCAAAGCAGAACGTACTTTTACTTCTGTAGCAGATAAGCTTTACTTTTTGTGCGAACTGTCTTGGGAAATGCTGTCTACCGACCAAATGAGCCTGAATTATCGCGGTTTTCCCGATCGCATTCGAGGCCTGTTTGGTTCTGTCGTGCAAGAGGAAAAAGACTTAGACCACTGGCACTACGACATGATGGGTCAAACGATGCTAATTCGCAATGCAGATGGGGATTATACCCCGGCACACCGTTCGTTATTAGAGTTTTTTGTCGCTTATAAATTTGCAGCAGAATTGGGAGTTTTGGCCGCAGATTTTACCGAATTAGTTGCGCCTGAACAGTCTTGTGTCAACCCTGATGCAGAACCTCGATCGTACACCTGGTCTAATTATTGTCGGCTTCAGGCGCAGAAGAGAAATAACAACGAACTTATCGCGCCTTTGAAGGGATTTGTTGCTGAAGATTTAGGTCAACTCCGTCAGAGTTTCGGACACGCGCCGCTGACGAAAGCAGTGATGGATTTGTTGTTGCCGATGTTGGATGCAATTTCTCCCCCCTTGTTAAGGGGGGCCGGGGGGGATCGTGACGATGCTAGCCAGGAGAGATCCCCCCAACCCCCCTTAACAAGGGGGGCTTTAGAGAAGTCGCCCCTACTAGAAATTCTGGAAGCAACGCGGGGCAAAACAGAAAGCGAGGTGGGTTATGTGGGAGGAAATGCGGCGACGCTGTTGTTAAAAAAGGACAAGACTGCTTTAGAAGCAAAAGACCTTTCTCATGCCGTTATTTTAGGTGCTGATTTTACAAATGCGACGCTGCGCCACGTCAATTTTGCTGAAGCGAATTTAGCTAATTCTACTTTTACTAAAATCTTCGGCAGCGTGCGATCGGTAATATTTAGTCCAGATGGCAAACTGTTAGCTACAGGTGATACTGATGGCATAGTTCGCTTGTGGGAAGCTAGCAGTTGCAGAGAAATATTGACCTGTAAAGGACATACTAACGTCGTGGAGTCAGTCGCCTTCAGTCCTGACGGTAAGATACTTGCTAGCGGGAGTTATGAAAATACAATCAAGTTATGGGATGTCAAGACTGGTGAATGTTTAAAAGTTTTTCAGGGACATACCGAATCAGTAATGTCAGTCACCTTCAATCCTGATGGAAATATACTCGCTAGCGGGAGTTTCGATGGCACGATCAGGTTATGGGATATTCACACGGGTGAATGCTGCCAAATTTTGCAAGACCATACTAAAGTTGTATTTTCAGTGGCTTTCCATCCTGCTGGTGAGATGTTGGCCAGTGGAAGTGGCGACACAACAGTGAGGCTGTGGAATGTCGGTACTGGTGAATGCCTCAAAATTTTGTACGGCCATACTAAAAACGTGTTTTCAGTTGCTTTTAATTCTGCTGGTGAAATACTTGCTAGCGGCAGCGGCGACGAAACAGTGAGGCTATGGAATATCGGCAGCGGTGAATGTCTCAAAACTTTGGAGGGACATTTCGGTCTAGTACGGTCAATAGCCTTCAGTCCTTCGGGCGAAATACTCGCAAGTGGAAGTCACGATCGCACAGCAAAACTGTGGGATATCAACAGCGGTGAATGCTTGAATACTTTGCAAGGGCATAACGATCGAGTAGGGTCAGTCGCCTTCAGTCCAAACGGTGAAATACTTGTTAGTGGTAGTTACGAGAAAACGCTGAGGCTGTGGGCTATTAACAGCGGTGAATGCTTGAATACGCTGCAAGGGCATAGCAATCAAGTAAGGTCGATCGCCTTCAGTCCAAACGGTGAAATGTTTGCCAGCGGCGATGACGAAAAAACTGTCAAGCTGTGGGATGTCAGCAGCGGTAAGTGCCTCCAAATCTTGCACGGACATCTCGATCGAGTAGACTTAGTTACCTTCAGTCCTTCGGGTGAAATACTTGCCAGTGCTAGTTATGACCAAACACTGAGGGTATGGGATATTTGTAGTGGTGAATGCCTCCATACTTTGCCAGAGTTGAAAAATGAAACACGATCGATTGCCTTCAGTCCAAATGGTAAAATACTTGCTAGTGCAGGTCATAACCAAATGGTGAAGCTGTGGGATATCGGTACTGGTGAATGCCTCAAAACTTTGCCAGGGCTTAACAGTTCAGTATACTCGGTTGCCTTCAGTCCAAATGGCGATATCTTTGCCAGTACAACTTATGACGGAACGGTAAGGCTGTGGGATATCCATAGTGGTGAATGCCTCCAAATCTTGCAGGGGCATATGGGTTTGGCGCGCGGGATTGCCTTTAGCCAGAATGGTGAAATACTTGCCAGTGGAGGTATCGATCGTACAGTAAGATTATGGGATGTCCGCAGTGGTGAATGTCTAAAAATTTTGCAGGGGCATACTGATTGGATACGTTCAGTTGCCTTTAGTTATTCTGGTGAAATAGTTGTTAGTGGAAGTGTCGATCAAACGGTAAGATTATGGGATGTCCGCAGTGGTGAATGTCTAAAAATTTTGCAAGGTCATACCAGTAGAATTAACTCGGTTGCCTCCAATTCAGATGGAAAAATTATTGCTGCTTGCAGTCGGGATGGCACAATTAAACTTTGGGATTTCCAGACTGGTGAGTGCATCAAAACACTGAAAAATGACCGACTTTATGAAAACATGAATATTGCAGGAGTTACGGGTTTAACGGAAGTTGAAAAAGCCACGCTCAAAGCTTTAGGGGCTGTTGAAAATTGATCGTCGCACAGGAGAAACTATGCAGTCAGCAATACGGATTACAACCAAAGTTCTTGCAGGAAATAAACTTGAAATTCAAGTGCCGCCTGGATCTGTTGGTGAAGAGGTTGAAGTTTTTGTGATTATACCAGAAAAGCATCAAGGCGGGCGGCGTAAGGTGTTGGAATTGCTTACAGAAATCCGCAGCCGTCATGTCTCCAGAACTGTTGAAGAAATCGATCGGGAACTAGAAGAAGAAAGAAACTCATGGGACAACTAAACCTACCATGCTTCAGCGGAATTGATATTACCCATAATTAGGACACGGCAGTGCCGTGGCCCTACAATTAATCGGGCGAGGGTTACATTTCTCATCGAGGAAAATCGATGATTTTGGGGTAGGGAAACGGCATTGCCGTGTCCTCCGTTACTTTGGAGACGAGAGAGGCTTTAGAAGGAGATTTTTATGAGATTAGAACTTACGCACGGGTGGTCAGAAACCGGGTTTTTTCGACAATACTTCCTTGAGGCCAGCAGATTCGGCCAAAAACCCGGTTTCTTGTCGAAGCGCGCGCGGGTAACCAGAAACCGGGTTTTTTCCAGAATACTTGGTTGAGGCCAGCAGAAACGGCTAAAAACCCGGTTTCTAACGTAGCCTACTGACTAAACTGTTGAGCGTAGTAGCCAGCATATCGATCGCCCTTTTCCAGCAACTCCTCGTGCGTCCCTGATTCCACAATTCTGCCTTTTTCCAAAACTAAAATGCGATCGGCTCTCCGCACAGTAGCCAAGCGGTGAGCTATGATAAAAACCGTGCGATCGCGCATCAATCTTTCCAGCGCTTCTTGCACTAAACCTTCGGATTCAGAATCCAGCGCCGATGTCGCTTCATCCAAAATCAATATTCTGGGAGCGAGCAGAACTGCACGGGCGATCGCAATTCTTTGTTTTTGGCCACCAGATAAATTTACACCCCTTTCTCCTACCCAAGTTTGATAACCGTCGGGAAACTCACTAATAAATTGATGAGCGTTAGCAATCTCCGCAGCTTTTTGCACATCTTTCAGTTCATAATAAGAGCGCCCAAAAGCGATATTTTGAGCAATTGTACCGGAAAATAAAATTGTTTCTTGCGGTACAATTCCGATTTGCCTCCGTAGAGTATTTAAGGTGACATCTTGAATATCAATACCGTCAATTAAAATCTGTCCCGCTTGCGGATCGTAAAATCTGGGTAACAAGTTTACTAAAGTAGTTTTACCCGCACCGGATGCACCAACAAGGGCAATCATTTCTCCGGGAAGCACCAGTAAACTCATGTTTTGCAGAATCGGAACCCCCCCTTGCCCCCCCTTATCAAGGGGGGGTTGAGGGGGGTAGGCAAAATTAATATTGCGGTATTCGACTTTTCCGGTAACGTGGGGAAGTTCAATTGCACCCGATTTTTCGACTACTGTTGGTTCAATTGCTAATAATTCAAAAATGCGATCGCTAGAAGCTTCTCCCTGCTTAAAATCTCCGTAATTAGCAGTTGTGATAGCGATCGGGTCAATTAAAAGTGCCACCCCTGCTATATAACTGATAAATTCAGTACCTGTAAGATTTCCTTGAGAAATTTGCCAACCTCCGAGGAAAAAGAGCAAAATCACGCTCATCGCTTCCAGAAAGCCAACTACAACGAACTGAAGTGCTTTTATTCGTTCTGACAAATACTTAGCGCGGCGGTTTTGTTCCGCTTCTTCTGCAAAGCGGGCAATTTCGTAGTCTTCAGCCACAAATGCTTTGATTAAACGAATGCCGCTGAATACTTCAGTCAGCAAAGCGGATAAATCAGAGATGCGATTTTGACTTTGCCGCGAGTAACTTAGCAGTTTTTCACCAAACCAGCCAATTAAAATAGCCATCAGCGGTGCAATAATTAATGCACCTAGAGTTAATTGCCAGTTGAGATAAATCATATATCCCAGTACAGCAATTAGCTGCAAAACACAAGGGATAAACTGATGAAAAAATTTATTTACTACTTCGCCAATGCGGTCAATATCTTCGGTGAGGCGGTAGGATAAATCTCCAGTTTTGGCAGTTTCAAAGTAGCCGAGATTTAGTTTTTGCAGGTGGGAGTAGACTTTTTTGCGAATTTCTAAAGCAATAGTCAAAGCAGCTTTTGCCATCAGCGTATCTTGACCGTACTGGGCTGTACCGCGAATTAGAAATATAATGGCGCTGAGTGCAGCAATTTGAGCGAACCCTTGTAAATCTCCTTTACCTATAAATTTGGCTGTTTCGCCAACTAGCCACGCTATAATAGGCCAAAATATGGTAAATACTACGGTACAAGCTAATGCTTTACCGATGGTTTGTTTTTGGGGGCGGAGGTAGGGTAAGATTTGCCAGTATGTCGATCGAGTTTTCAAGATATTTTGCCCTCGCAAATTCTGTTTTTGGGAATCTCTGCAAGAATATTCAAACTTCGATCCCCCCTAACCCCCCTTAGTAAGGGGGGGACAAGATTATTATTCAAAGTCCCTCTTTTTAAGGGGGATGCGAGGGGGATCTCTGCGTAAGTCATAGAGATATCTGAGCCTGAATATGATATCAGCGATCGGTAAATAATACTAATTCTCAAAACTCATGGAATAGTTGCTGTAGGGTGCGTCGCCATCTACAATCTTCAAAAACAGCGACAATCTCAAAGCGACGCACCTTACTATAACCTCGATCGGGTTTCTGAAAGTGGGTCGCCACCTATCAACAATCATTCTTGCCCGTCTGCATGAGTAGCCTGCACCTTAGCCCCCGCGACAACTGCACCCCGAAAGGCGGCTGACTGTCCGGGTGCAAGAGTAACTGGTTCAGCGTAGATAAATCCGTTGTCAATTAAATTGCCTGACTCGTCCAAAACTTCATAATTGACTTTGACATTCTTGATTATTTTACAGCCTTGATTAAGCACTTGACCGCTGAAAAAGTTGCCGTCATAATTTGCCGCCCCAATTGACACTTTGGCAGCAATGTTGGAACCGGGAATGCAAGTTTGGGAAGTTCCCGACGCTGGCTGTTTCTCGCACAACTTGCCCAAGTCTACTGTTTTGCCGTCGGGAGTTTTTATGTAGCAAAACGGTTCATCTACCGGTAAAGTTTGAGCCATTGTATTTGTAGAGTCTGCCATCAAAAGGCGAGCCGAGATCGGCGACATTAGCAAAATCGATAAAGCTACTGTTAAAGGTAAAAGTTTCATATTTTTTATCGGCATTTTTTGAAATTAATTGTAGTCCTTGTAGGGACACGGCAATGCCGTGTCCCTACGCATATCGATCAGAGGACACGGCAATGCCGTGTCCCTACGGGGAGCTTAAAATCTGCTGTAATTCCCATAAAATTTACGCTTGCATATCTATATGTAGGGTGCGCAATGCGCACTTTACTTGTGCTATGATAAGACATCAAATTTTAGAAAGTAAAGTAAAGTCATGGTCGTTACTCAAGATAACCCAGGACAAAAAACGTTAGAACTGATCGTAACTTGGGAGAAGTTGCCAGACGACTTCCAATTAGAAGAAAAACCAGTGGAGAATACAGGTCAACCGCTAATTGCTGGAGCACTGCGAGAAATCTTAGAACTGAGAGGATCGATCGGGCCACGAATGCTGATAGCCAGCAACTTTGGCATTTGCGCTACTGTCAACGGCGAGTTAGTAATCAAAGCACCAGATTGGGTTTATGTACCGTCGGTACTGCCCGCCGAATCGAGAAGAGACCGCAAAAGCTATACCCCAAACTTGGAAGGAGAAATCCCGACCATTGTCATGGAATTCTTGTCGGAAACAGACGGCGGGGAATATTCTATCAAACGTACTTTTCCTCCGGGAAAGTGGTTTTTTTACGAACAAATTCTGCAAGTACCAACTTACATCATTTTTGACCCAGAAACTGGCTTGCTGGAAGTATATCGCTTGCAAAATGGCAAGTACGAATTAGAATTTCCCGACGCGGAAGGTCGCCACTGGATGGCAGATATTGGTTTGTATTTAGGAACGTGGCGGGGGGAGAAAGAACAGCGTTCAGGCTATTGGTTGCGCTGGTGGGATGAAGCAGGAAATCTGCTTTTATGGGGTGTAGAACAGTTAGCAGCAGAACGCCAGCGAGCCGATCGCGAACGTGAACGGGCCGAACGACTGGCTGAATATTTGCGCGATCGGGGAATTAACCCGGACGAGATTATTTGATAAGTTGTACGCCATAAGCTATTGGGCATCTAAATTGTATTTTTGGGCGGGCGGGATGCCCACCCCACAAGAATTTCATCAAACTTGACTGTAAGATTTAGATATGTCTAGGCTGATCAGTAGGGTGCGCCGGGCCGCGCACCTTACGAGATTATCTAATACTCGGCTTCCTATTCCCAAGATTCCGCGCTCCGGGAACTTTCCGGCTCGGACGGCGACTGTTCAAACTGCTCGCAGTTCGAGCATTCAAAGCATCAGCAGAAGCTATCAAACCCAAATCTTGCAAAATTTCAAAAGCCGCCCTTTGTCCAGTTTCACAACCGCCTTCCATGTAACCTTGATTTTCCAGCGAAGTGTGTTCTCCGGCAAAATATAAATTGCCAACTCGTTCGCCTTCAACGCCGTACATTTGCGTCCACTGTCCGACTAAATAGCAGGCATAAGAACCTTGAGAAAAGCGTTCTCCCGGCCAATAAGCTCGCACAGCTTTGCCCGATCGCAAATTTCTCACTCCGGGAAAAACTCTTTCAAATTGGTTCAAAAATCTTTGTGCTTGGTCTTCTGGAGTTCCGGCACCGATCGACAAACCCTGCTTTCCTCCTGTAAAATTAGTAACTAAACCGTTTGCAGTAGGAGCAAAAGGCGTAGCTTCCCAGGTATTCTGGAATCCTAAATCGCTATAAACAGAAGCAGTCGATCGATAAAGTTCCCGCCAAATTCGGCTGCGATAGCCGGTAACTAACTTAGAATTAGTACCGTAACCCAATTGCTCGATCGCCCTACGCTTCGGTTGGGGCAAAGGTACGTTAATTTTAACGTCTCGCAGAGTGCTGAACGGCAAAGTTAACAAAACTCGCTCGTAAGTGCGCTCGAATGCGCTTTGTCCCGATCGCAAATTTACCCGATAGCGCCCATCCGGCAAAAGAGTAATCGCTTCCAAAACCGTCCCCGCCTCGATCGAACCCGACAATTGACTTGCTAAACTGTTGATAATTTGACTGTTGCCACCGTCAATCTCATAACGCTCATCGCTGTTGCCGTACAATTCAAAACTGCCAGATTCAGAACCAATTAAAAACAGCAGATTTAACGCCGACTGTTCTTCGGGATCTCGACCGAATTCCGTCGTGTAAGCAATGCGGAGTAACTGCCGGACAATGGTGCTAGTATCAGCTTGGTCTACATATTCAGCGATCGAAAGATTGTCCAATCTTTCCGCTGCTTCTGTAAAATCTTGATAGCTAATGTTATCTCCGATAGCGCCCAAATCTCCATTAATTTTACTCGCTAGTGGCGCAAAGTCGGCGATTATTTGCTCAAGAGAAAAGCGGCGCCCTTCAAAGAAAAAAGTATCCTTCACCAGTCCACTCTGCACTTGGGCTAAGTCGATCGCCCGCAAACCCAATTCCGTCGCCAGCGAGATTAAATTTGTATGACCGGTGTCAATAAATGCTCCTCCCACGTCCACCGGAATCAGCGTTCCAGCCGCCTTGGGAATAGTGCGAATCCTCCCCCCCACGCGGTTAGTTGCCTCGATTATATCGGCGCGCACGCCCGCTTGGCGCAAGCGATAAGCCGCCGTCAAACCCGCAATCCCTGCACCCACAACCAAAATCGGGGATCGTCCGCCCTGTTGAGCAAAAGCTCCCCCTCCCTCCCTGGTAAAAGTCGCAGCAGCGACAGCCCCCGCAGCAGCTAAGCCCCCGTGCAGCAAGCGGCGGCGAGATAGGGGAGAATTGGGAATGCGATTCCCTACGGGATAGCTTTGCTTCACGGTCAGCATCCCCAGCATTTCATCACCTGGAATGCCCGTTTCCCTTGATTTCTGGGCAATACTCGCAGCGCGGCGCAGCATTGCCATCAGTGCAGATTTAGCCATAATTAAGACATCCTCACAAAACAAAACTTTGATGTAAACTGGATTTTCGATCGTGCACTTTCCAGACTAAAGTCCAGAGAGATTTTTTTAATAATGCTAACCCTCAGAACACTGTTCGACAGCAAATTTTATCTCGAAAACAACCCAGATGTCGCCGTAGCAGTTGCCAGAGGCACGGTATCGAGTCCCTTCGATCACTACCGAAAAATTGGCAAATTTGAAAATCGCGACCCGAATGCCCTGTTTGACGCCAGCTATTATTTAGACACCAATACAGATGTAGCGGTATCAGCCAAACTCAATGGCTTTTCAGCAGCAGATCACTTTATTAGATTCGGTCAATTTGAAGTTCGCAGCCCAAACCCATTCTTCGATTTTAATTTTTATCTAGCAAGCAACCCAGACGTTCAGACAGCAGTCCAAACAAATCAATTTACCCCATTTGAACACTACTTCAAAGCCGGTCAATTAGAAAACCGCAAAGCCAGCGTTTTCTTCGATCCCAGCTTTTATCTAGAGAAATATCCGCTGGTAGCAGCAGCAGTCCAAAGCGGCGCAGTTAAAAGCGCGATCGAGCACTACATTCAATTCGGTCAACAAGAAGGACTGTTGAGCACTCTCCCCGATCCCGCCGACAATTTGATCGCAGCAAAAAGCCTGGGCATTCTCGGAGAAATTCAAACTGCGAGCGATTTTGTGGGAGCTACTGAACCAGCCGACATTTACAGTTTCATCCTCAATACCCCCAGCCTTTTCAGTGTAACTGTTGACGGTTTGAGTGCAGATGTTGATGTAGAATTAATTCAGGATTTGAACGGCAACGGCGCAGTTGGATTAGAGGATCTTATTGCTTCGTCTAACAATTTAGGCACGGCTTCAGAAACAATTGTCAGCAATGGGGCTTTGCCGGCGGGGACTTATTTCCTCCGCGTTTCTCAATTTCAAGGCGATACAAATTATGACTTGAGATTGCTATCCGCTCCCTCAGATATACCCCCCAAAAATTAAAATAGAATTAACGTATATAGCAAGCCTAAATCAGTCCAACAAACACACACTTCTCCTGTCTTCCTTCGCGATAAGATCGCTTACACGCCTTCGCGATTCGTAAAACAAAGCTGGTTTACAAATGATTTAGACTTGCTATAAAACAGGCTTCCACAGCCGTCAATTTACCAATTACCAATTAGAATTACCCATTCCCAATTTTCCTGGTTTCACTTATTAGTTTTTTGCCCGCTGGGAGAGGGCAAAGATTGAACAGGTGTCGGAGGCCAATTAGAGCGACTTCTGGTTAGAGTAGTAGACACCAAAGCATAGCCCAAAACAGCAGGAAGCACGATCGCACTCAGAAACACGATCGCCGCCGCCCAAGTCATCGCATTCGAGAGCGGGCCGTAATGAGTGCGGTAAGGGTCAAACAAGGGTAAATTAGGCCTCGGGGCGTCCCGGAGCGCGATCGGACGTTTGAACCGCACCCGCCTGTCGTCGAGCTTTTCGAGCAAAATCCAGCCAACTTCCTCCTCTTCCTGGCACAGCTTGTTAAAAATCGCAGGATTCCGAAACAAATCGCTGCTAGCCCGCACAATCTTGTACTCCCAAACCGTCAAATCAACAGCATTAGGAGCGGATTTGGGATTGCCATTCGAGCGCGCATTTTCAGGCGCATTAAAATTATCCTCTTGAGATTCGTACCGAGTCAAAACTTCCTCCTCCTCGTCGTATTTTTGCCCCGCAGCCAATTGCTCGCGGCTCACCAATACACCCGCGAGCGCAGCCTCCAAGCCGAGACTGCCAACCATCAAACTCCAAATCAGAATTTCAACCATAAAAGGAGTTAAAAGTTAAAAATTAAAAACTAAAAAGACTCGCTTTTAACTTTCAATCTTTAATTTTCAAATAGCCTTCCACCAGACAATCTGCACCCACCGCGCGCCAAGAAACCCGCTCTAAAGTCAAAGCATCAGTCATTGCGGAAAACCCCAAATCTCCTACAGGAGTTGGAGCAGCTTGGCCGCCGACAATTTTAGGAGCAATAAAAGCCATAATTTTTTGCACTGCACCCTCAGCAATTGCCTTGGCCGCCAAAGTGCCGCCGCACTCCCAGAGTACAGAAAGAAAAGATCGATCGTACAAATAAGCCATAACATTAGTCGGTGTCAGCGGCGAGAGTTCCACAACTTCCACCCCTTTTGCGATCAAAAATTCCTGAAATTCCGGGTTAACCCCAGGCTCAGTCAGCACCAAAGTAGCCGCCACAGAGGTTTCCCACAACCAAGCCGACTTTGGCAAATCGAGAGTGCGGCTCATCACCACCCGCAGGGGATTATTCCTATCAGGCTGGTGACTCGTCAGTAGGGGATTGTCCAGACGCACCGTATTTCCCCCAACAATCACAGCATCGCAGCCGACGCGCACCCGGTGTACCTCGCTCCGAGCCTCCTCGCCTGTCACCCAAGCGCTGTGGCCGCTACTGGTAGCAATTTTACCGTCCAAAGTCATTGCATATTTCAAAATTCCCAAAGGCCGGCGGTACAAAATTCGGTGAACGAAAGCCTCGTTGAGTTTTTGGCAAGCTTCGCCTTCCACTCCCGCCACCACTTCAATCCCAGCCTCTCGCAACCGGGTCAGCCCAGTTCCAGCGACCAAAGGATTCGGATCGACCATGCCAGCCACTACTTTTGCCACCTTGGCTTTAACTAAAGCTTCGGAACAGGGAGGAGTCCGCCCGTAGTGGTTGCATGGCTCCAGGTTTACGTAGACGGTCGCTCCTTCGGCGAGTTCCCCCGCTTCCCGGAGCGCAAAAACTTCGGCGTGAGGTTGACCGGCACCGGGATGAAACCCTTCGCCGACAATCTTGCCATCTCGGACAATTACAGAACCGACAAGGGGGTTGGGTGCGGTTTTGCCGAGAGCGCGGCGAGCCAATTCTATGCAGCGGCGCATCATGTCTCGATCGAACTCTTGAATTTCGCTGTTTTCCAGTTGTTTTGTACCTGGCTGCTGACGATTAGCTAAGCTGGCGATCGCTTTAGCGTCCGCCGGAAAAGTTTCCATGAGATTTTGGTATGATATCTATCCCTGAGTGTACTGACTTTGATGCTAATTTTGGCTGCTAGCAGACGATCGATTGCTGCTGGGGCCAACTGTACGTTACCAGGATCTCAGGGCAATTTAGGGCGATCGGGCAGCTTCTAACCCGAGCAAATAGCTTTAATATTAGGAAAGAATAACAGGCGCTTGAGAAAAAACAATGAGTCAGGACATGGAGCGGGAATTTGCCAGCCGCGACGAATTAATAGCCTACGTGCGCGAACAGTTCCCCGAAGCAGCAGCCCGGGACAGCAGCGTACCCCCAACCCCAGGCGGGCGGAAAGCAGCCGAGACAGCCCTGCAACAAATTGACCCCGGCAAGTACGCCTCAACCCGCAATTTCCTCAACGGTGCGGTAACGCGCTTGTCGCCCTATTTGCGCTACGGCGTTTTGAGTCTTGCGGAAGTCCGGGATGCCGTGCTGGAGAAGGTGCGGCATCGAGAAGATGCCGTAAAACTCGTCAACGAGTTGGGTTGGCGGGATTATTGGCAGCGACTCTATGCCGAATTGGGCAACGGGATTTGGCAAGACCGGGAACCCTACAAAACTGGTTACACTGCTAAAGATTACAGCGAAACTCTGCCGCAGGATGTCGTCGATGGCACGACTGGTTTGGTTTGCATCGACAGTTTCAGCCGCCAGTTGCGAGAAACTGGTTATTTGCACAACCACCAGCGGATGTGGACTGCGGCTTATCTGGTACACTGGCGGCGCGTGCGCTGGCAAGCCGGAGCTCGCTGGTTTTTGCAACATTTGCTAGATGGAGATCCGGCGAGCAATAATCTTTCTTGGCAGTGGGTAGCCAGCACTTTTAGCCACAAACCTTATTTTTTTAATCGAGAAAATTTGGAGCGTTACACTAAGGCGGTTTATTGTCGCGATTGTCCTATGTACGGGCAATGCGATTTTGAGGGAACTTACGAATATTTGGAAGGGAAGTTGTTTCCTTTAGGAG
This sequence comes from Microcoleus sp. K4-B3, assembly GCF_036704615.1. Lineage (NCBI taxonomy): Bacteria > Bacillati > Cyanobacteriota > Cyanophyceae > Oscillatoriales > Microcoleaceae > Microcoleus > Microcoleus sp. K4-B3. The sequence continues at coordinate 129,383 of NZ_JAUBSF010000006.1, read as the reverse complement.
AAAAGGTCGATCGCAGCGGCGGTTCTAAAAGTTGGAACCGCCCTCAAAAAGGTCGCATAAATTAAAAATTTATTGGTTGACTGTTGACTGTTGTCTGTTGACTGTTGACTGTTGACTGTTGTCATTAGTTACCAAATACCAATTCCCGATGCCCCATTCCCGATGCCCCATTCCCGATGCCCCATTCCCGATGCCCCATTCCCGATGCCCCATTCCCGATGCCCCATTCCCCATTCCCAATTTATGAACAATCCGATTATTTGGCTGCACGGCGACTGTTTGAGTCCTGAAGGCCCGGCTTTTCAAGCCCACCCAGAGGCACCGGCAATCTGGGTTTGGGATGATGCGCTCATTGAGGAATGGCAGTTGAGTCTCAAACGAATGGTGTTTATTTACGAATGTTTGCTGGAGTTGCCGGTAGTTATTCGGCGGGGCGATGTGGCTGCGGAAGTTATCGCTTTTGCGATCGAATCCGGCGCGAATCAAGTGGTGACTGCGGAAAGTCCCAGTCCTCGGTTTCAGGATATTTGCCGGGAAATTAAGCGATCGCACCCAATAGAAGTTTTGCCGTCAGAACCCTTTGTCCGCTACGATGGTTACATTGATTTGAAGCGTTTTTCCCGCTACTGGCGCGTCGCTGAAAAATATGTTTTCTAATTGGGAATTGGGAACTTGTACGCTCGCGTAGCCGAAGTATTGGTAACTGGAAATTGGTAACTGAAAATTGGTAATTGCTAATTGCCAATTGGTAATCGGGCATTGGTAGAAAAACAAGAAAGAGGCAAAGCGGATAACCTTATTTTTTCCTTTTTCCCTCAAACTTCAACATCCATTCGTTAAATGCGAAGAAAGCGCATCCGTTGCGGAACTCCCCTCAATATCCGTTAAATCCCGTACACTGCTCGTTGCCCAACTTCAACTCCCCTTCAAACGCTGCAACAGCCATTGAAATCTAGATTCAGCCAAATCTTCTGGATTTTCAACATTTTGCGGCATGGCGCGCTCGTCGTCGGAGTCTTGATATGATAAATAATCAGTCTCTTCGCCGAAGCGTTTGACTGTACCCCGGAGTCTCGACGACAAAAATTTGGTAATCGCCCGATAAAACCGCAGGGAAAAAAGCACGTCTTGCTCGAGTTTTTCAGTTAGCAGCCGCCTCGGAATTGACAGGATGAGGCAGTCTTCAATTGCCGTGACGCTAGCAGAAGGAAGCCTCCCGTCTACAAAAGACATTTCGCCCAACACTTCCCCGGAAATAATTTTTCCAATTTCTTTGTCGCCCAAAGATGATACAGCAACGCTCAAAGTTCCCTCCAGAACTATGTACAGGGCGTCTAAGGGCTGACCTTCGGTGATGAGGGTGGTGCCGGGGAGGACTTGGGTGCGGGTGCCGTTGGCGAGCATCCAATCGATGTCGCGATCGCTCAATTCGCCTAATATGACTAAAACTTTGCTCATAAAGTCAGGTTGAGATGAGATAATTTGTATTTTTTTACTTGTTTAGTTGCGTGCTGTTGTTAGATGGTCAGACCCTGAGCGAAAGCGAAAGCTAAACTTTAGTAATAGAACACTAAATTTTACACAATTTTCATAATATTCAGTAATTTTGGCACGATCGAGCCGCAACTCTTTCTCGGATCGGTGCTATTATTCTACATTACTTGTCAGGGACTGTGCAGCAGCCGATCGCGTTGTTTTAACTGCACTTGCTTTGGACGGCGGGGCTGCCAAAACTGTTTTGAAAGCTTGCTGTCTCTTGGTTTCGAGGCGGTGCGCCCTCAAAAACCGGATTTTTCCGGCGTCGCTGCGAGTGCAGCGCCCCCAAGTACAGAATTGTAGAATGCAAGCGAGACGCGCGATCGACCCCTCAATTAAACAGGAGCGAGGGTGAAATCATCCCTAGGATTGATTTTTAGCCGATCGATAGGTAAATTTAAATTAGCCTCTAAATCGGCCGTCAGTTCTTGAATCTAATCAGCTTGAGAGTTGACTCTTCAACGGTTGAGTGCCAATGTAGGAACAACACAACTCATATTTGTGTCTTTTTTTAGCAAAGCTCTCAACTGTCGCCCTCAAACACTTACACTTTTAACACAGCATTCATTGAGGAGTTTCTATGAATAGTCTATTTTCCAAGTCTGCTTTCGCGTTAATAAATCTTGCAGCTTTAGCTGTTTGTTGCAGTACCCTGTCAGCGAAAGCTGAAACTGGCAACGTGCCCGATGTCGGTACAACTGCAACAATCGCAGCTCAAAATATTGACCAAATTTCTGAGCCAGCGGCAACTTCAGCAGTTAAACCAGACGCAGAAACAACGGCTAGTAATAAAAAAATTGATTCTATCAGTTGGAGCGAACTAACAGAAGCGGCAGAGCCAGCGGCCTCTGAACCGGCAGCCAACTTGCAAGTATCTATTGCAACACCAGAAAAATCGGAAGCAGCAACATCTGAAATTGCTGGAACAGAAACTGCGCCAAGTACCTCCATTGCTGCTGAGACCCAAAAGTCGGAAGAAACCGCTAAAATTGCTGATAATAGCGTCAAAGTGGAGTCAACGGTCGAGAATGCCAAAAAGAGCGATCGACCTACCTCAATTGTTGCCGAGAGCAATAATCTTGAAGTAACAGCAACGAAGGAAGAAAAAGAAGTCAAAACAGCACAAGAATTGTTGAGCAATCCTGTCAGCACTTCCGCCTCAGCTTTGACAAACCAACCGAAAGTTGCTGAAAAACCGGCAACTGTCTCGGAACCAACTAAAAAAGTGGCTCAAGGAACTCAAATCCGACCAGGCCGAGCAACCCGTTCTGGACCCAGCTACGTCGGCATTGGTGGCAATCTAGGTTTTGGCGGAGATTCAGCCTTAGGCGACGGTTCATTTGCGATTATTAGCAAAATCGGTTTGACGAACAATTTCTCGGTGAGACCGACTGTTTTGTTCCGCGACAACTTAACTCTTCTAGTTCCCGTTACCTACGATTTTGTATCTCAAGATGCTGTCGAAGTCAGCGAAGATTTTGTGATTACTGCTGCTCCTTATGCAGGTGCTGGCGTGCTACTTTCTACCGGCGATGACGGTCATATTGGCTTCCTGATTTCGGGGGGTGTAGATGTGCCGCTGTCGAGCAATTTTACAGCAACAGCGGGACTGAATATTGGTTTTATCGACGGAGCTGAAGTGGGATTGTTAGTCGGTGTCGGCTATACGTTCCCGAATATTGTCCGGTAGTGTTGCTGTTTGAGCAAACGCAGGACAAATAAATATGTGCGGGGTTGGCTGTAGGAATACAGTCAACCCTTTTTGATGGTAGAAAATCAAAAGCAATCGAGGAAACGGCAATGCCGTTTCCCTACCATTGGAGGACACGGCAATTCGGAGGAAACGGCAATGCCGTTTCCCTACCTAGGGGTAGCTGATTAATCATTGTAGGGACACGGCAATTCGGAGGACACGGCAATTCGGAGGACACGGCAATGCCGTTTCCCTACCTAGAGGTAGCTGATTATTAATCATTGTAGCGACACGGCAGTGCCGTGTCCTGACTCCGGGGATGAGGTGAAAAATTAACTGCGATCGCCGAGATAGATTTTTGTGAAAGATACAATCATGGTGGGATCGATCGTACTTTCTCACCAACCACCCGAAAAAACCGTGACCAAAACAGAAATCTTAGCAGCACTCAAAAATCTGACAGCAGAAGAACGCCTAGAAATCATCGAAACAGCTTCGCGGATGATGCGCGAAGAAATAGAAGAAAAAGCCCAGCGCAAAGCCGAGAGAAAACGGAAACTCAGAGCAGCAGCAGAAACAGCAGTAAAAGATTATATGCCGGGAGGTGCTTTACATGATTTGTGGTCGCCTGACAGCGAACCCTACTTTGATTCCGAGGAAGAATGCCTTAACGCAGGGATAAAAACTAATGCGTAGAGGTGAAATCTGGCTGGTTGCGCTTGAACCTACTGTGGGCGCGGAAATCGGCAAAACCCGTCCGGTAGTAATTGTCAGTGATGAAACGGTTGGAATTTTGCTGCTTGAAGTTATTGTTCCCATCACTGACTGGAAAGAGCGATACACCGAGAGAAATTGGATGGTTCGACTAGAACCCAGCGGCGAAAATGGCTTGACTAAAGTCTCCGCCGCCGACGCTTTTCAAGTCCGTTCCGTTTCCCAACAAAGATTTGTCCGACAACTCGGAACTCTGTCCGAGACAATTATGGAAGAAATTGCAGAAGCACTGACAATTGTTCTGGATCTAGATTGAATAACTAGGCAACAGCGCACAAATAGTGTTATTTATAGATAGATTGTATGGCGCGATGGCCTAAATGATTCCTATACAACTTACACTCAAAAATTTTCTCAGCTATCGCGAAGCCGGTTTAGACTTTCGCGGCCTGCACACCGCTTGCATTTGCGGGCCTAACGGTGCTGGCAAATCCTCCCTTTTAGAAGCGATCGCTTGGGCACTTTGGGGCTGTTGTCGCAGCGATACGGAAGACGATATCATCCATATCGGCGAAACTGATGTGCGCGTTGATTTCACTTTTTCCACCGGCGGCCAAATCTACCGGGTGATTCGCAACCGCCGACGCGGACAATCGGGAAGTTTGGAATTTCAAGTAGCAACAAACCCCCCCTTCCCCCCCCTTGGTAAGGGGGGGCCAGAAGAAGTGAATTCTTCCCTTGGTAAGGGGGGGCCAGAAGAAGTGAATTCTTCCCTTGGTAAAGGGGGGCCAGAAGAAGTGAATTCTTCTCCCCCCCTTGGTAAGGGGGGGTCGGGGGTGGTGAATTTTCGCACGCTCACAGACAAAGGTCTGAGAACAACTCAGCAAAAAATCCTCGAACACATCAAACTCGATTACGATACTTTCATCAACTCGGCGTATTTGCGGCAGGGGCGAGCTGATGAATTTATGCTCAAAAAGCCGATCGAACGCAAACAAGTTTTAGCCAACCTGCTCAAGCTCGATCAATACGATACATTATGCGAACAAGCCAAGGATACGTCCAAACAATTTAAAGCTCAAGTCGAAGTGCTCAAACAGAGTTTGCAAACCGTACAAGAGCAACTGCAACAAAAAGAGGCGATCGCCTCCCAACAAACTCAATTGCAGCAAGCAACCGATTTGCTCTCTTCACAGCAGCAAGCCGACACAACCGAGTTGCAGCAACTGCAACTCCAGCACCACAACCGTCAAACCTGGCAAAAACTCCTCGCCGGCCACCAGCAACAGCACTACAATATCTCTCAAGAATGCCGCCGCTTGCAGCAAGAACTCAGCGCAGCCAAACAGCAGCAAAATGAGCTGCAAGCCCTCCTAGGACAAGAAAATGAAATAACAGCAGGCATCGCGTATTTCCACAGCTTGCAAGCCACAGAAGAAAGTCTGGCGGGAAAATTTAAGGTTAATCAACAAGCCCAAAATCAGCGCCAGCAATTGCAAGAACAGCAGCGGCAAGAACTGAGCTTTTTGCAAAGCAAAATTCAGCAGTTGCAAGCTCAATTAGAGGTTTTAGAACAAGATGAAAAAGAGGTTCTGGAGATTCTAAAACAGCAGCCGGAGGTTGATAAAGGACTCGCACAGTTGCAAGCAGTTCGATCGCGTCTCAACGAACTAGAGCAACTGCAACTGCAAGTTTCGCCGCTGCTACAACAGCAGCAGCAAAAGCAACAAAAGCTCGATCGCGCCCGCGCCGGTTTAACCGCCCGCTTAGACGAAATCAAGCGACAGGTGCAAGTTCAGCAGCAGCAGCGACAGCCGCAATTACAGCAGGAAATCTCGGCCATCGGCAATCAAATTTTGCAGTTGGAAAACAAGCGAGTTTATCAGCAGCGAGTCCGCGAAAAAGGTCAAGAAAGGCACGACTTTCTAGGAAACCTGCAAGCCAAAAGCCGCGACTATCAAACCAGACTCGCCGAGATCGACCAAAAACTGCAACTGCTGCGGAAACATGAAGGAGAAACCAGCGCAGGCGAAGGTAAAGCCTCGAATTTTGCGGAAAACGAACCCTCGAATTCGCCTTTAATGGTGCGGGATACAAATTTTGGCAACTGTCCTTTGTGCGATCGACCTTTAGACGAACACTACTGGAATTTGGTAGTCGCAAAACACCACTCCCAACAGCAGGAAATCTGGAACCAACTGTGGGTAGTGCGCGAACAGTTGGCCGTCTCCGAGCGCGAAATTCAAGTCCTCAGACATGAATACCGCGAACTAGAAGAGGAATTAGCGCCCTACCAAGAATTGCGGGAACGCCGCAGCCATTTGCAAGCACAATTAGATGGCCTGAGCCAAGACGAAAACCGACTGCAAAGTATGCGTCAAGACGCTGCGGAAATCGAGCGGTTGCTGCGCACCGGCGAGTATGCAGCCGATGACTTGGGCCAACTACAGCAAATCGAACAGCAACTGCAACAGCTCAATTACAGCGATAGCAGCCACTCCCTCGCCCGCAGCGATGAAAAGCGCTTGCGGTGGGCGGAAATTAAGCAAGCTCAAATCAAAGACGCTCAGCAGAAACTCAATAAAATTAATGCCCGTCGCCCGGATTTGCAAACTCAATTAGCCACAGTACAGCAACAGTTAGAACAGCAAAAAAATAGCTCGGAAATACAGCAGCAAATTCTGTCTTTAGATAGATACATTGCGGAAATTGGTTATAACTTGGAACAGCACGAACACGTCCGCAGCGAAATGCGCCGATCGCAGTTTTGGATAGCCCGCGCCGAAAAATTGCGATCGGCAACTCAGCAGTACCCCCAAGTACAGCAGCGGGTTAATGAAATAGCAAATTCCATCGCAGTGCGCGAGCAAGATTTGCAAGCTGTCAGCGCTCAAACTTCCGCGATGAACCAGCAATTGCAAGAATATCCCGATCCCACAGCCCGCATAAGTGCGATCGAACAGCAAATCAGTCGCCGCCGCCAGCAGCTAGACCAACATTTGGGAAGTCTCGGACGCCTCCAGCAGCAGCAGCAAAATCTGGAAAATCTGCAAGTTCAGCTAGTAGCTCAAAAAGAGCAAATGCAAGTTGCCAAACGCCAGCAGCGAGTTTATCAAGAGCTGGGTCAAGCCTTTGGTAAAAACGGCATTCAAGCTTTAATGATTGAAAATGTTTTGCCTCAACTCGAAGCTGAAACCAATCAGATATTGTCGAGATTGAGCGCGAATCAATTGCACGTTCAATTTATTACTCAGCGGGCTGCTGCTTCTAAAAAAGCAACTAAATTGATTGACACTTTAGACATTTTAATTGCTGATGCTCGCGGTACTCGTGCCTACGAAACTTACTCGGGCGGTGAAGCTTTTCGGATTAATTTTGCGATTCGGCTGGCGCTGGCGAGACTGCTGTCTCAGCGGGCGGGCACGGCTTTGCAAATGTTGATTATTGATGAGGGATTCGGGACTCAGGATGCGGAAGGGTGCGATCGGCTGATTGCTGCAATTAATGCGATCGCCTCCGACTTCGCCTGCATTCTCACCGTTACCCATATGCCCCACCTGAAAGAAGCTTTTCAAGCCAGGATTGAAGTAAGCAAAACTGCTCAGGGTTCTTGCATCAGCTTGTCAATTTAAAAGGGTTGACGAGCCGGATAGAAGGAGGAGAAGAAAAAAAGTTGAAAATATCAGTGTTTTCACCTTGTGTTTTCTTGCCGCCTTCGGTATTTTCACCTTCTGTTTTCGGGATAAGTGCCTAATGCCTTCGGTTGTAATACTTTCAAACCAGAAGGCAACTTTAAGCAAGCTTCAAAGCATAATCTAATTAGTCATTGCCAATCTAAAATCTAAAATCTAAAATGGTATTACTCGCCGGCCCCGCCGACTTTTTTTGGCTGCTGGCTTTGTTAACAAGGCAAAATTAAAAATAAAATTATACAATAAGAATGGCTCAAGATATTTATATTTTTTTATTGTTCTGTCCGCTCCCTGGGAATTTGGATATTGCCACAGATGACAACAGACTCTTTCAACCTGTCTCTCCTAGAGCGGGCGATCGCAGCGTCGAGCAACAGCATCCTCATCGCGGATGCTAGCAGGCCTGACATACCTATTATCTACTGCAATCCTGCTTTTGAGAAACTGACTGGTTACAGTCGCGAAGAAGTTATTGGACGCAACTGCCGGTTTTTGCAGGGTCCCGATACCGATCGGGCCGAATTAGACAAACTCCGCAGCAGTTTGCGAGCAGGAACGGAAATTCAGGTAGTTCTCAAAAATTATCGCAAAGACAAAACTCCTTTTTGGAACGAATTAATCGTTTCCCCCATCCTAGACAACGAAGGAAAATTAACTCATTTTATCGGAGTTCAGAACGATATTAGCAAAAGAGTAGCAGCCGAAACAGCCCTGCAAGAAAGTGAAGAAAGATTGCGGGCGATCGCCAGCACCACTCCCGTTCCCATGTTAATTACGCGCCTAGAAGACAGCGTTATTTTGTATGCAAATCCTGCTCTCGGGGAAAGTTTAGGTTTGAGTTGCGAACAACTTATTGGTGCAAAAAAAATTGAATTTTATGCAAATATCAACGATCGACGTCAATTGCTAGAATTAGTCAAACAAAACGGCTTTAGCGACAGCGCAGAAATCTGCCTCAAGAAAGCAAATGGCAGTTTTTTTTGGGTAAAAATGTCGATGCGAGCGATTAATTTTAATGGCGAAGCCGCAATTTTATCGGCATTTTACGATATTACCGATCGCGTAGAAGCAGAAACAGCACTACGCCAAAGCGAAGCGAGGTTTCAAAAGCTAGCCGCCAACGTTCCGGGAATGATTTATCAATTTCAGTTAGCAGCAGACGGCACTGTCTCATTCCCCTACGTCAGTTCCGGCTGCCGCGAACTCTACGAATTAGAACCAGAGGTACTCCAAAATTCAGCTATTCCCGCGATCGAAATGGTTCATCCAGACGATGCGCCAAGCTTCCACGAATCTTTTGCCATCTCAGCTAAAACTTTAGAGCCTTGGCGGTGGGAAGGCAGATTAGTCTTTCCGGGCGATGGGATTAAGTGGATTAGCGGGGCTTCCCGACCCGAACCGGGCGAAAAAGATGACATTATTTGGGACGGCTTGTTGATTGACATTAGCGATCGCAAACTTGCAGAATCCGCACTGCGGCAAAGCGAAGCCAGATTCCAAAAAATGGCCGCCAACGTGCCGGGAATGATTTATCAATACTTGCTACACCCCGACGGTTCCGATCAATTCCTTTATGTGAGTTCCGGCTGTTGGGAACTCTACGAATTAGAGCCAGAAAAAATTCAAGAAAACTCCGGTTTAATGTGGTCAATGGTGCATCCAGAAGACCTAAAACCCATGTTAGAATCAGTCGCAATTTCCGGCGAAACTCTAAAACCTTGGATATATGAAGGGCGGATCGTAACCGGATCGGGAAAGCTGAAATGGATTCGCGGTATTGCCCGCCCTGAACTGCAACCGGGCGGCGATATACTGTGGGAGGGGGTGACAATCGACATCAGCGATCGCAAGCTAGCAGAACTCGCCCTCAGCGAATCAAAAATGGCCCTGCAACAAGTCAATCAAGAACTTGAAAAGCGCGTCCTAGAACGCACGGAAGCCTTGCAAACATCCCAAAATATGCTGTGGTCGGTAATCAACAACATTCCTCAGTTAATTGCCTGGAAAGATCGAGATTTAGTTTATTTGGGAGGCAACAAAAATTTTGCCAAAGTCGCAGGTTTCAATCATCCCACTGAAATCGCCGGTCTCACTGACTTCGATATGCCCTGGAATCCGGAAGAAACAGAATTTTTTCGAGCCTGCGACCGCCGCATCATGGCAACAAATACCCCAGAATATCACATCATAGAATCCCAAATGCAAGCCGACGGCACCCAGTGCTGTCTGGATACCAATAAAATACCTTTACACGACCATTACGGCAATGTTGTCGGCATTTTGTCTACGTTTGAAGACATCACCGACAGGCTTTCCCTAGCAGCTCAACTCCGGGCCAGCGAGGAACTATTTCGCACAATTTTTGAAGATGCACCCATCGCTATCTACTTAGCCAATTTAGACGATAACAAGTTAGTGCGAGTCAATAAAACTTACTGCGAAATGCTGGGATATACCGCAGTAGAATTGCTCGCCAAAACATTTATTGAACTTGGGCACCCCGAAGATTATCCAAAAAATATCCAAGTTGCTAATTCTCTTGAGCGAGGAGAAATTAATAGCTATCAAATCGAACTCCGCCAAATTGCCGCTACAGGTAAAATTGTTTGGGTAAACGTGACAGCTACTTTGATTCGAGACGGCGAAGGAAAACCTATTTACAACTTAGGGATGATTGAAAATATAACGAACCGCAAAATTTCCGCAGCCGCACTCCAAGCTTCCGAATCTCAATTAAGAAAACAAGCCACCCAATTGCAAGAAGCCTACGAACAACTACAAAACGCTCAAATCCAATTAGTTCAATCCGAAAAAATGTCTAGTCTCGGTCAGATGGTGGCTGGGATTGCCCACGAAATCAACAATCCCGCAACTTTTATTAACGGCAATATTTCTCACACATACAACTATTTTCACGATTTAATAGAACTATTGAATCTCTACCAGCAATGCTACCCGTCCCCAGTTCCTCAGATTGCGGAAAAAGTTAAAGACTTAGAGTTAGATTTTCTGAAGGAAGACTTGCCCAGAATGCTAAATTCCATGAGAGTAGGAATAGAAAGAATAAGTAAAATTGTGTTGTCGCTGCGAAATTTTTCGCGACTGGATGAATCAGAAATGAAGTTGGTAGACCTTCACGAAGGAATTGACAGTACGCTATTAATTGTGCAGCACAGATTGCATCAGGCAAGTATAAAAAGCAGGATTGAAATTATTAAAGAATACGGAAAAATCTCCAAAATTTACTGTTGTGCGGGGCAGTTAAATCAGGTATTTCTCAACATTATCACCAATGCGATCGACGCTCTAGAAAACCAACCGCAACCTCGGACGATCGTGATTCGCACTGAAATGAAAAAAGCCGGGTTGAAAAGCCAAAGTAAAAGCCAGCTCAGTCATTGCGAGCGCATCGTCATTTGCATCGCCGACAGCGGCCCCGGAATGACCGAAGACGTTCGCAAGCGGCTATTTGACCCCTTTTTTACTACCAAACCCGTAGGGTCTGGAACCGGCTTGGGATTGTCCATCAGCCATCAAATTGTGGTAGAAAAACATAGGGGAAGCCTGCGGTGCATCTCAGCGCCCGGACAGGGAGCGGAATTCTGGATTGAAATCCCCTGCTGAGCGATCGTCCATTAATCTAAAAGTTTCAATATCTAACTTTTAATTCCCAATTGCCGTCGGTGCTTGAGTTATCAGCGTTTTGAATTAACCGCACTCAGAGGCCGAATTAAATCGCACTCAGCGGTGTGCTAATCTGCTGCCCTTATTCGCTAGGCAATTATGCTGAAAAAACTACCTTTATCCTGGTCTCGCTACAAGCCAGCCGGGTTGACGCTGGCTTTGGGTGTCGGACTGTCGATCCTAGCATTCGCCTTGGTTTGGGACTGGGAAGACAAGCGCCGCGACTACGAAATGCAGCGCCGCATCGACGATATTTCGATCGGCATCGAACGCCAGCTCAACTCCGACTTAGATAGTGTTCTCGCCCTCAGCGACTACATGAAAGCCTTCAGCGCCGTCGAGCGTTCCTCTTTTGCCCGGTTTGTCGCCCGTCCCCTAGCCGTCCACCCCAGCTTGCAACTCCTGGCTTGGACTCCCCGCGTCCCCAATTCCCAGCGACGCAACTACGAAGCCAAAGCCAGAACCGAAACTGACCCCAGCTTCGAGATTACAGAGCGCGGCCCCCGAGGAGAACTGCGCAAGGCCCTCCAGCGTTCCGAATACTTCCCGGCTTTCTACGTCGAACCACTAGCCGGAAACGAGACAGCATTGGGCTTTGACCTCGCCTCCCACCCAGAAATCCGCACCGCGCTCGATCGAGGGCGAGATACTGGAGAAATGATTGTCACCAACTACGTCGGCCTAACTCAGAGCAATTCCCCGGAACTAGGTCTTTTGGCCATAGTTCCGATTTACGAAAACAGCACTCAACCGACTACGCTGGAATCCCGTCGCCAACTGCTACAAGGATTTGTTCTGGGCGTATTTCGAGGCAAAGATATTTTCCAAACCTCTTTAAAAGGACGCAATACCGACTACCTCAATATTTATCTCGTTAGCGATGCTCCAGACAAGCAAGAAGCAGCGCCGCTGTTACCGCAAAGGGCCAACCCGGTTCTCAAAAATCTGCCTGCTGACGGCCAAATTCAGCAATTTGCGGTGCTGTTCCAATCCGCCAGCCAACAAGTGCTTCCAGCATCAGCCGCTGCGGAACGAGCCCTCAGGCTAAACTGTCCGATTCTTGACAATCCAGGCCCTAACTATACAGCTTGCAAAAGGCGGCTGAAAATTAGTGGCCGCCAGTGGTCTATGTACGTGTCGGCAACGCCGGAAATTCGCCGGATTCGCAAGCACTGGCGCTCTTGGGGAACTCTGACGATGGGGATGCTGTGGACTCTGATTCCGGTGACATATATGCTGACAGCTTTGAGCCGCACCGCCCAAATCGAAAAGCTAGCCCGAGAAAGAATTCGCCAAGCCGAACAGTTGCAGGCTGCTTACCTACAGTTGGAACTCGAACAAGCTAAATCCGAGCAACTGCTGCTGAACGTTTTGCCGGCAGCGATCGCCCTGCGTTTGAAGGACAACGAACACAATATCGCCGAAAGTTTTGCGGAAGTAACTGTGATGTTTGCCGACATTGTGGGGTTTACAGAGCTTTCGTCGAGAATTTCCGCGACTGCAGTGGTGGAAGTGCTCAACGATATTTTTTCGGCTTTTGACCACTTGGCCGATCGCCACGGTTTGGAGAAAATTAAGACTATTGGTGACGCTTACATGGTTGTCGGCGGTTTGCCTACGCCCCGCAAGGATCACGCCGAGGCGGTTGCAAACATGGCGATCGATATGCTACACGAAATTCGGCTCCTGAGTTTAGAACATTCGGAACCTTTCAGCATTCGGATTGGGATTAGCAGTGGCCCTGTCGTTGCCGGCGTCATCGGCTTAAAAAAGTTTATTTACGACCTCTGGGGCGACACAGTAAATATTGCTTCGCGCATGGAATCCCACGGGATTACCGGCTGCATTCAAGTCACCGCCGAAACCTACCAGCTATTAAAAGATAAATATACTTTTCAGAAGCGCGGCGCCATTCAAGTTAAGGGCAAGGGATACATGGTTACTTATTTACTGACTGGGAAAAAAGATTATTGACTCAGCCCAAAAACGGATACAAGCATCCGATTCCCCGATCGACTAAGACTTTCGATCGCGAAGCTAAAATAGTGTAAGCTCAAGGTATTCTATCACCCCTGCACCAACTGAGGAAAAACCATGACGACGCTGCTAATTCAAACCGAAAGCGTCCCCCTGACGGTCAATTTCCCTGCGATCCAATCGATGACTGTTGAACAGTTCTATGAATTCTGTCTAGTTAATCGCGATTTGAGAATTGAGCGTACTGCCAGTGGGGAAGTCATTATCATGTCACCAGCCTTTTCAGATACAGGGAATCGAAACGGTAAGATTGCCCTACAATTGGGGAACTGGGCAGAACAAGATGGCACAGGTGAAACGTTTGACTCCAGTGCAGGCTTTACCTTGCCGAATGGAGCAACCCGCTCCCCCGATGCCTCATGGATTAAACTAGAGCGCTGGAAGGCTTTAACTGAAGAACAAAAAGCCTCATTCGCACCGATTTGTCCAGACTTTGTGATTGAATTGCGGTCTGCTAGTGACACTCTCAAGGGATTGCAAAACAAGATGCAAGAATATATTGAGAACGGTGTATCGCTCGGCTTTTTGCTCGATCGCAAAAACAGAAAAGTCTACATCTACCGTCCCGATAGCGAACCTGAAATCTTAGATAATCCTGAAACAGTCAGCGCTGATCCAGAGTTACCGGGATTTGTCTTGCGGATGGCAAAAATCTGGTGATTTCGATCGTTACACCATACTCAAAGACATCAATTCATCGGTCATTTCAAAATTCGCCGTCACGCTTTGCACATCGTCCAAATCTTCCAGTGCATCCATTAACTTAAGGAGCGATCGAGCTTTTTCAGGAGTGTCTATTTCCACTGTATTGCTCGGAATCCAGCGATTTTCCGACTGCAAAACTGCAAACTTTTTTTGTTTCAAAACATCTGCCAGTTGTTCCAAATGAGCCACACTTGTAAATACCTCTGCACCTTCAGTATCCTCATCAATTAATATCAAATCATAAGATTCCGCAGCCGCCTCTAGCGACGCTTCAAACAATTGTTCCTCATCAATCGGGCCGCGTACCGTACAAACTCCTTTGTGGTCAAACATCCAGCCCACACAACCAGTTTCACCCAGGTTGCCGCCATTTTTAGTAAAAGCTTCTCGCAAGTCAGCCGCCGTGCGGTTGCGGTTGTCTGTCAGCGCTTCAATCAGAATAGCAACTCCGCCAACGCCGTAACCTTCGTAGCGAATAGCTTCTAATTCCGAACTCCCCCCCGCCAAGCCAGCACCTTTGGCGATCGCCCTTTCTATGTTTTCATTAGGAATATCCGCCGCCTTGGCTTTTTCTATAGCCGTCCGCAGTTGAAAATTGCCAGCGGGATCGGGAACTCCGCTGCGGGCCGCGACAATAATTTCGCGAGATATTCTAGCAAAAACCTTGCCTTTAACGGCATCAACTCTAGCTTTTTGGCGTTTAATATTCGCCCACTTACTGTGTCCTGCCATACCGATTTAAGATTTTCGATTTAAAATGTGCGAGCGAGATTAAATAATAACACCGAGATTCTCACAGATCGGATTAACGTCAGGTGGGCCTCGGCGCACCTTACACACGTAGCATAAAATGCGATTTTTCGCACGAATCTCAACTTTAATTAAACCGGATCGCGGCTTCAGAGTCAGTCAAGTGAGAAGTATCGCCATTAACTGCGATCGACCATTCTCCCTCACCCCGCACCAATTTTACCAAACAGCACAGAGAAGCGTTAATTTCCGTTTCCGCACCGCCCGCCAGCCCGATCGCAGTTCCTAAAACCGACGCACCGTGACCTACTAATAACATATCCTCGGGAAACTCAGCGGCGAGGCGTTTGGCAGTTTCCCCAGCCCTGTTGAGGCAATATTCGGCTGTTTCTGGATAGTTGGGAATGCCGCGTTTGTAGGAGGGGTCAATTCTGGGGAAACGCGAGCACAAAGCCTCGACGGAGAGGGTTTCCGGCATTTCCGTCATCCATTCGGGATTCAGCCATTCGCACAGTCCCCATTCTAGTTTTATTGACAAATCGAGGGCGTTGGCCACGTGATTTGCTGTTTGGACGGTTCGCAGAAAAGGGGAGGCGAAAATATGAGAAATTCCTTCACCTTTGAGGCGATTTGCGAGTTGTTTGGCTTGAACGTGACCGTCTTTGGAAAGGTGGGGATCGTAGCGGTGTTCTGCGGTGAGAAACCAGTCGGGGTTAACGAAGTCGATGCGGTTTCCGTGTCGTGCGATCCAGACTGTTTGTGGCATGAGTTGGTTTTAGTTTGGCTTCTAGGTGTAATATTATATCAAAGATGCTGATTTAGGATCTTTATGAAATTCGAGTGGGATGAAAACAAGGCTGCGGTAAATTTGTCCAAGCATGGCATCTCATTTGAGGAAGCCAAAACGGTTTTTGACGATCGCCTCTACGTCGATTTCTACGATCCGGATCACTCTGATGAAGAAGATCGCTATATTATTGTTGGAGAGTCCCAGCAAGGTAATTTATTGATAGTGTCGTATACAGAAAGAGCAGATTTTCTTCGTTTGATTAGCGCCAGAAAAGTAACACGAGTGGAGCGAGAAGTTTATGAAGAAGGATGAAACAGGGATGGACGATGAGCTTCGGTCGGAATATGATTTGAGGAAGTTGCGTGTAAGAAGGGTAGGCTCTGGACGAAAGACCGTTGGTGGTGTAAATATTCGTTTAGAACCGGATGTTGCAGAGATGTTTCCCGATTCTGAAGCAGTGAATGAAGCTCTGCGGTTTTTGATTAGAATTACTAAAGAAAACGTGGTATCTGAGAAATAAGATCGCGAAATAAGCCCCCGGATCGATCCGTGGGGTCGCTTTAAAGTCTTTAATTAATTTTATCGCAACTGTGCCTTATAGTTTGTGCAACTATTTGACACTGCGCTAAAATTACATCAGTCACTCTGTATTGTCCAATGGCTCAATCTATAAAGCAACTCCACGCCCAAATTCAAGCCATGCCCAGCGATTCGGTAAAAGCGATCGTGCTTTCATGGCTGAATCAGTCCAACGGTAATCTCAGCGACTTTGAACGCCTAATCGCAGAAATTGCCGAGGAAACGGAGGGCTATCAGTGGGGAGAAATTGACACAGCAAACGAGTTTCAACCCCTCAGCGAAGAAGAAACGATCGCCAAGAGTCTCGCAGCCTTGCAAGATTACCAGACAAACAAGACGGGCATTGGGCACGATCTGGTTAAGCAATGGGCAGATAGTCTAGGGAGCGATCGCGAATTGCCATGCCCTCAGTAATTTGGACGCGCCCAGCCTTAACAGCACTCGATCGGCATCGCCAATTCCTGGCTGAAACTGACCCCAATCTTGCTATTAAAGCAATTCAAAAGATTGTAGAGGTGGGAGAAAGTTTGCAGACATACCCGCAAAGAGGCGCGCTTGTTGAACAAACCCCTGGTCTGCGCAAACTAATTGTGACCTTTGGGAAAGTTGGTTTTGTTCTGCATTACGCTATCTTAAACGATGAAGTCCTGATTTTACAGATTTACCACGGACGACAACAACGTCCCACCTAAATTGCCTCTTCCGATCAAAATTATGCACATTACTGATAGCGATCGCGCTACCATTCGCTCAGTCGTAGAACAGCAACTACAAGCATTTCAAAAAGATGATGCTGCGCTCGCTTTTTCCTTCGCCAGTCCCGGAATTCAGCAGCAGTTTCGCACAGCAGAAAACTTTATGCACATGGTAAAAATTGCCTATGAAGCTGTCTACCGTCCGCGATCGGTACTATTTGAAAACCTCGGCACAGTAGAAGGGATTCCCGCTCAGCCGGTGCTGTTGCTGGACTCTGAAGGCATCCCAATCAGAGCCATTTATCTTATGGAAAAACAGTTGGATAATAGTTGGCGAATTAATGGCTGTTATTTGGTTTCCATAACAGCATAAATAAGTTATACTTACTTTGAAGCTGAGATTTTTTTGCTAACTCGCAGCATCTTATTCCCGCCTTTTTGAAACTCGTAGGGAGCCTCTTGAATTTCTACACTAAAATTTCTATTTTTCAATTCTGTGGCGATCGGATTTAAGTGTTCGGATTCCTCCCCGCTAAAACTCTGCAATAGAGGGAATACCCGGACTTCCTTTGCAACCCGGCACATTTCTGTTATTGCTTCCAGATGAAATTCTTCGGAAAGCAGGTGAGAATAAGCAAATAAGAAATGGCTGCACAAAGCTAAATCGAAGTGACTGTTCTCGAAAGGCAAAACTGGCAGATCGGCATTCAGGTAGCGGCCTTCCTGCAAGCCTGATGGAAAATCTTCTAAAAATTCCTGCATCGCCTTCATTCGCACTTCGCCTAGCTGGTACGGCGATTCAAAATTATTCCACAGATAGCCGTCTAAATTGGCTTTAACACCGTCAATGACAGTTTGATATGTTTCTTGGATGCGATCGCCAATCTCCACCGCAGTAAACTGATAAACTGGATCGCAAGAAATTACTTTTTTACCTTGGCGAGTCATTTCGGCATTGAAACTTGCCGGGCCGCCGGCACAATCAAGAATTGCTAGCTTGAGGTCACTTGATGTCAAGCTAAACATTCCTATGTATTCATCCAAGCAGCGTCCCCAAGGAATTACTCGATCCAATTTTAGTGACACTTGTCTTTGTCCTGCTGAGAGAATTATTTAACATTTTACCTCAAATCAGGGCGTTTTTTTATCCATTTCTTGGGCGGGTTGATTTGTATCCGGAGTTATGTATGAATATTTTTTCTCAAACGAGTTCCTAATCCTGAGAACAGTTGGCGGGCTTTACAGTTTCTTTACAAACAAGGTACAAAATAGTTAAGTGCGATCGCACTATTTTTATGCTTCCACCTGTGGATTTTGCAGCGAAGCGAGGCTACACTGGACAGCAGAGAAAATAAACTAAAATTAACTAGGTAAATTGCTCTCGTTCATTGGCAGGCTGCAACCAGGGAAGAAAGATGAAACATACCGTTCAAACCGCTAAAAGTCTTAGTTTGTCAGCACTCCTGGTGCTATTGAGTTCGCTGCCCAGTAGAGCTCAGTTGCCTGCCATCAGAAATCCTGCGCCCGCTAGGAACCCAAACCCACCGAGAGTACCGCCGCCGCCACCTGCGGGTTCGAGTTTGCCGCCGATCGGCAATGTTGGTTCGCTGACACAAGAAGCAGCTTATACTTTAGGCTCGGGCGATCGCATTGCTTTAGAGATCTTCGGTGTCCCTGAATTCAGCAAGGAATATCAAGTGTTAGTTGACGGGACGCTCAATTTGCCAATCATTCGCAGCGTCCCAATTCAAGGGTTGACGCTGCAAGAAGCCGCTAACGTGATTACCAAGCGATACGAACCTTTCATCAATGTTCCCGTTATTACCGTGACTCTGGTCGTCGCTCGCCCCCTAAATATAGGTCTTGCCGGTGAAGTTACTCGCCCGGGTTCCTACAAGATTAATCCCACTAGAGAAGGAGGAGGAGTAAAATTCCCGACTTTGATGGAAATGCTGCAACTTGCAAAAGGGGTGACATCAGCAGGAGATATGCGAAATATCCAAATTCGCCGTCCCCGCAGAGGCGGGTCGGAGCAAGTTACTAATGTTGATTTGCAGGATTTTTTAGACACGGGAAATTTGCGTCAAGACGTTACCATTCGAGATGGAGATACAATTTTTGTACCGACAGCAAGTGCCCTCAATACTGAAGAAGTCCGTCAAAGAGCCAGTGCTAATTTTTCCGCTGATATTACTAAACCAATTGGCGTGGTAATTGTCGGCGAGGTAAACAGGCCTGGGCCTTACACTATATCTGCTGCTGATTTGCGATCGACCAACCAACAAACAGAACTGAGTTTTGTCAGCATCGAGCAACAGCAAGGAGCAGTTGTCGGTTTACCAACGATAACTAGAGCGCTCAAAATTGCTGGCGGTATCACTACTGAAGCTGACATTCGCCGCGTGCAAATCCGCCGCCGAATCAGAGGTGGCAACGAACAAACTATCATGGTAAATCTGTGGGATTTGCTGCAAAAAGGCGACGCAACTCAAGATGTTTTGCTGCAAGAAGGAGATAGCGTGATTATCCCGACAGCAGCTACTGTAGACTTAGCTGAAGTTTCTCAAGTCGCAAATAGCAGTTTTTCTCCGAACGCGATTAGCATCAATATTGTAGGAGAAGTAATTAGGCCTGGGGCTTTGCAGGTGCGGCCTAGTACATCCCTGCACCAAGCTTTGCTGACCGCAGGCAGTTTCAATCAATTGCGGGCTAAAAAAGACAAGGTAGAACTATTGCGTTTGAACCCCAACGGTACTGTTTCTCGCCGCACGATCGAGGTGGATTTTGCTCAAGGGTTGAATCCTAATAATAACCCAACTCTTCGCAACAACGATGTGATTCTGGTAGCGCGATCGGGCTATACTAGGGTAGCAGACAATATCAACAGTTTCTTGCAGCCGATCGCAGGAGCTGCAACTGGGATCAGCGCTGTTAGTGGCGTTTTTACTGGGTTTCAAGCAACTATCAACGCTTTTCAAAACTTATTTTTGGGAGGGGATTTCGAGCGGAGAAATCAACTCAGACAGCTTCGCGAACAACGTCAAGACAGACAAGAGCAACGTGAAGACAGACTGCTAGAAAGAGAGCTACAACGTCAAGATAGATTGCAGCAAGCTGAAGACAGAAGACTGCAACTTGAAGACAGAAGACTGCAACTTGAAGACAGGCAGCGGCAAATAGATCTTGAGAATCGGCAAATTCAAATCCAGGAGCAGCAACTTCTGCTCCAAAATCAGCAGCAGCAAATGCAGCCACAGCAAATTCAGCCAGCTCCTTAGACATCATAAGTAAGCAACGGCTAAAACAAAAGAATACGCAGCTACCCGACTTCTTTAACCAGGGTAAACGCATCTTGTCAATAACGAGGGGTTTTAGCACTGCGCACTTGGCTTTATTGTTGTTTACTGAGAACGGTTTTTCAACCTGTAGCGCTTTTGTCTCAACTCAAACGCTATATATGGGAATTTAGTAGTTAGATGCGTTTACCCTGCTTTTTTAATAAGTCAAGTATCTAAAACAAGAGCATTTTGCGTTTAATTAGGTTGACTTAACTTACCTCAAGTTATGTTATTTTCTTAGAAAGACCAAGCAATCAAAAAAGAAGCGGCAATATAAGCAAAAGCTTCGATTAAACCTGCGCCTAAATTAGGAACTTCCTGATTGACAATTTCATCAGAAATTTTGACTCCCGGTACTAATATCAAATCTGCAAACCAGCGAATGGCCACCAATAATACAAAACAAAACAGCAAATTTAACCCGTAAACTCTAAAACTGCTTACCCAGTCTTGAAACTCAGGAGCAAAGGCAATCCTGACAATATTGCCAGTAGCCACTAACAATCCTGCACAAGCTATGCCAGCAGCAGGGTTGTTGCGCTTTTCTATTTCTCGGAACACATTGTATTTAGCGAAGCGGGGATAAACAGCGCTCGCTAAAACCAACACTCCCAATCCGATCGCCCAACAAGCAAATCCTACTAATAAATTGCCGCCTTCTCCCGCTAAAGCAGCATTCAGAATTAAGCCGTTGGCGATGTGATTTCCAGCTTCTACAAAAGCCGCACCAATATTGCGTTCTTGGATGATTTCGCGATCGCAGTCAAAGTTTTTGAGAATCAGCCGATCGCCCACCCAGGCTCCTGCTAGCATCAACAAAATTACCAAACATCCGTAGCTGGCTAAATTCAGCAGTTGATCTGGGAAACTGGACAAGGTTTTGTCTAAAACACCTCCCAAAGCAATCACAATCCCAAAGTAATATCCAACTAAGGCGATCGCCACAGCCGGATTATCTTTGACAAACAGTTCTAAATTTAATTCCATCCGCCGCCGAAACAATTTTTGGTAAGCTAGCTGTCCGAGCCAAAACAGCAAAAACCCGAGCGCTATTTCCAAAATAATTAACATCCATTGACTCATATATTTTCTCCTTCCATTTTGCTTAACAAGCTAATCAATGTATCTGCTAGCCGATCGTAAAAAAAGCAATCATGTGCGCCTGTAGTTGTCACTGAAAATCCTCCAAATTGGCTTTTAAAACGCGAAAAATTTGCATATCCGTGACTGGGGTTGCGAGTAAAACCGTAAAAATCGTAAAGTTGACAATTCTTAACTTTCGCTCTTTGGATCGCGCTCCAGTGCAATCCGTAAGCTGCCATTACTTCCGGGTGTTCGGCACTTCTGCCGCCATACAAGTAAATAGCGCGATCGCCCCAATAAACAACTAACATTACCGCTAGCAATTTTCCCTGCCACCTCGCCAAGCCAATTTCAGCTATTTGTGCGGCAAATAAAGTTTGACATAAGTTAATAAAAAAGCCGTAAGGTTCTCCAAAAAACTGCTGGCGTTCTACTGTTTGGCGAAAAACATCGTAAAATAAAGGAATAGCTTGAGAATCTGCTGTAAATTCTATTTCCACACCTCGCCGCTGACTTAAATTCACATTATATCGACCTTTTGGCTTCATCGCCGCCAATATTTCGGTTTCGGAAGGACGCAAATCAACTAACAGCGTTTCCGATGGCAGCGAATCGGCAGGAGCCCGCGCGAACCCTGCTAAATAGTCTGGTTTTTCTTGCCACATGGGTTCGATCCGCAGGGCGATCGCTCCTAATTCTTTCGCTAGCTTTCTTGCTGTTTCTAACAACATTTCCATCCCTGCTGCCCGATATTCTAGAGGTAAAATCGGCCCGCCTGTCCCTAGCAATAAATTAGCTTTGTCGGGATGAGGATAGTAATAAAAGATACACCCACCGATTAATTTCTGTGCTTGAACAGGCAAGATACCTGTTCCACAATCAATATCAGCAACAGGCAAGATGCCTGTTCCACAATCAAAATTATTTCTTGTGGGGTGGGCTTCTAGCCGGCCCGCATCAATATCAGCAACAGGCAAGATGCCTGTTCCACAATCAATTTCTTGTGTTGTGGAACGGGCATCTTGCCCGTTTTTAATAATTGTACAACATCTCAATTCAAACAAACCGTAGCGAAATGTTTTATATCCTTCCAATTCCTTAAAATCTGCCCAAGCCGACCCCTGCATAAAACATCCAAAAGGTGCAGTTTTTGCTAAATTATCCCAAAGATATCGCTCATCGATATTCAGCAACCTAATACTTAACTGAGATTTTGACTTCACCGTCAAACTAGAATCGCAATTTTCTGCCGAATTATTCATCATCGGAATTATTAAATAAAAGATTCCACAACCAATATAAAGCACCTATACTGGTAATGAAACCTACAGTTTTAGTGAAACCAGAACCATCACCTCCACTAGAGTTAGAGGATGAAGAACTGCTACCGCTGTAAAAACCTTTAGCAAATACAGCGTCTGGTGTCAAGAGATTAGCCATTAATAAAACGACAGATAGTGTGATGATAAATTGTGCTGTTTGCGGCGGCAATTTGGATAAAGCTTGACCGGTTTTAATTTGTGTCGCTAGTTGCTTGCAATTGTTGGCAAACTTAGGCGGAAGTTCTGCCGATCGATCTAACAATTCCTTCAGCAAGCGAGAAACATCTACCCCTGCTAGGGCTTGTTTCAAGTAGATCTGCCACTCCTCAACCATTTGCGGGCTGTGGTAGCGGTGTTGAACGGGCAGAAATTTGCTAAAATCTCGGTGATTTGCTGCGTTGGGAGATTCATAAATTTGTTCCAACCAAGCTTTAACAATTGATTCGAGTTGGAGGCGATCGCCCTTGGCTAAAATTCCAGTTCCTAATTCTTCAATGTCCAGAAAATCTACAGTTTCACCTGTATTTTCTGCGGCTGGTGTCGATGGAATTTCAGGATTTAGTAAATAATAAAACAGTTGCGGACAAGCTAATGTGTGGATGGCAATATCGCGGCGATACATAGCAATATTTTCAGGGAAATTGAAGCTATTAAACAACTGTTTGCGAGTCAGAGATTCTAAACTATCGGTCAGGGCGATCGACTTTATTTCCTCTCTCTTAATTGCCCGCTGCGAACCTAACAAGAAACCCCAAATCCCCAAGCCGCATTCCTCAAAGGAGGGTATTTTTACTGCTAACGGCTTTGCTGTTAAGCCTGCAGAAAGTAAAGTTTGATACAAACACCAAAAACCCAGCGCGCGTTTTTCCGGCGATACTCCATTTGTGCTAACAATGCCGTCGGGAATCAGAATTCTGTTGATTTCTTGGAACCATTCGCGGCTGTAAATAGCCGTCTCTTCAGCAGTATTAGGATATGTAAAATCACAGATGACAGCGTGATAAGAATTATCGGGAACAGCCTCCACAAATTCAAAAGCTTCTTGGATGCGAACCGTCAGGCGATCGCTCTTCAAACTTCCTAGATTGTACGGCAAAAATACCGTATTTGCCATTTCAATCACTTCCGAACTGAAATCTACTAAATCAATGGCACCAACTTCAGCAAAACGCAGCACATCTCGCGCGGCCAATCCATCTCCTCCCCCGCAGATTAAGACTCGCAAATTAGTTTGAGGAAATCGCTGCACTGCCAAAGCAACAGCAGGTACGACCAAATATTCGTGATAAACAGCTTCATCACCAGTATCGAACTGCAAATCGCCGTTGATGTAGAAAGCTAGACCGTTAGTGCGATGCTCAATAAATAAAGAAGTTGGCATTTCTTCCGCTATCCAAATATTAGCCAGTAAATCCCGATTATTAAAGTTATCGATGCAGCTATCAACTGATCCCAAGGAAAAGCACGAGAGTTTTTACCTGCACCTTTTTCAATTTCCGAAAAGTCTTGGGGATTGACAACCTTAGACAAATAAACGTGCAAGTCTCCAGAAGGCCAAGCTTCGATCGCTAAATTTTTCTGGTGCGATCGATCCCAGTAGTCCCAAGTAATGCGGTTGCTTGTCCCTGCTTGTCCCTGATAATTTCCTTCTGTTTGGGACTCTAAGTAATAAGAACGGCCGAACAGTCGCAATTCGGGATAAGGCGGCTGTAGTTGCTGCATATTTTCCCACAAGTAATTGACCGTATTCTCAAGAGGATAGGGCGCAAAAAGTTGGGGGTTGCTAATTTCCTCCGCCAGATACCAATGGACAATAGTTTCTGGATTGGCCGGGTCAACTTCGCGCAGCAGATAATGTTCTTGCTTGTCGGGCGATCGCAGCAACCATTCTGCTGTTTGGTAGCCGTTAGCGTCAGCGTAGGTGCTGGCATCTTTGACTTTCCAGCGGACGCCGCGGTAGGTGAGGCGATCGCCCGCCTGTAGCTGTTCTAATTGAGTTTGAACTCCAGTAGAGATCACAATCTTTGTATTTTATTAATTTTTTTTTGAGTTTACTATATGGCAGGAAGTCTTGCCAAGCGATCGATTATTAGCTTCATTATTATTTACATTTTCGCCGATCGGGGTTAATTTATGTTATAAAGATTTACTCGATCGAGATATTATGGCTATTAAAGGCTGATTGCCCGATCTCAGATCCCAGACTTCTCCGAGAAGTCTGGGAGGTTATATTCTCGAAATTTATCTAACCATTTATTGCCAATTTATTTAGGTTTTCGCCCCCAACAATTCCGGCTGCAAAACCTGATTTAATTTGCCGCTGCGAAACCCCTCCAAATCCAAAGTCGCGTACACAAAACCAAACTCTTGAAACACCGCCACCAATGCAGGCAAATCTGCCTTTACCACAAACTCCTGAATCTCTTCTGCGGGTAACTCAATGCGCGCCGTATCTCCGTCCGATCGCACTCGCAGATTTTTCAGTCCCAACTGCCGCAAATACCGTTCAGCGCGCCCCACTCTTTGCAGCTTTCCGACGGTGATTTCTTCGCCGTAGGGAAAGCGGGAACTCAGACAAGGCTGCGCCGGTTTGTCCCACCAAGGCAAACCCAATTCTTTTGCCAATTGTCGCACTTCAAATTTAGTAATTCCTACTTCTGCTAAAGGCGATCGCGCGCCGCGTTCCTTTGCCGCCTGAATTCCGGGACGGTAATCCTTTAAATCGTCAGCATTAACCCCATCCACCACATAAGGATAACCCTTTGCTAGTGCTAGCGGTTTCAAAGTATCGTGCAGTTCGCTTTTGCAGAAATAGCAGCGGTTAACCGGGTTAGAAGTGTAATTGGGATTTGCCATTTCCTGAGTTTCTACTTCCTCGTGGGAAATGCCAATTTCTGCTGCTTGAATGCGCGCATCTTCTAAATCTTCGGGCAGTAAAGACGGGGAAACAGCCGTCACTGCCAAAGCGCGATCGCCCAACACGTCAAAAGCGATTTTTGCCACCAAAGTGCTGTCAATTCCGCCGGAATAGGCAATCAAAGCCTGTTCCATCTGTGCGAAGAGAGTTTTTAATTGTTCTAGTTTTTCGACTAACATGATTTCAACTTTGATTACTGCTATTCTGGATCGATGCCGAGGGCTGCCAAGCGGGCCAAAAGTTCTTGGTTTCGCTGTTTTTCCTGTTCCAGCAGCGTCTCGGCTAACTCTTTGTCTTGCTGTTGGCGATCGGCTCGCTGTCGTTCATTTTCTGCCCGCTGGCGTTCATTTTCTGCCCGCTGGCGTTCATTTTCTGCCCGCTGGCGTTCATTTTCTGCCCTTTCTTCCGGCCACAAAAGCAGTTCTCCGCCCTGCGTCCACCAGCGCAGCCAATATCCTGTTCTACCTTCGCGACTTCCCTGCCACACTCCCAAAAATAGATTTAATCCAGGTATTAAATAACGGCCGTTTTCATCAGGATTTTGATTGTCGTAACGGTCTGATTCTAGCGCATAAACTTCTATTCTGCCTGTATGCGGTCGAAAAATGACATAGCGAGGAACTTTAATTACTTGTTCGTAAAAAAACCACTTGCCGATTTCTTCTGTGTGTTCGACAGAGTATTCATCGCCGTAAGTAGCTGATAGAAATTCCATCACTACAAAAGGCACTGTTCCTTCGGTATGAGGCGTGTAACTGCGGCGGGGATAGTTGTGAGGCCAAGGTTGAACCGGCTGCACGTACATCCAGTCTGGGGCTTTGCAAATAGTGCGATCGTCCACAGCAGCGCACAAAGCAAAATTAGAAACTATTAGTGCGTCTTGCATTAGTTCCGGGGAATCCACTACAGACTGCCGCAAACCGTTAGAGATTAAAGGATGTTCTATATTTTCCACGGGGTCGTCTGGTAGGATGAAATCATCGGGTAGCAGCGGCCAAGTAATCTTGAGCTGCGATATCGGTTTGTGAATTACAGTAGTCATAAGTCACCTCATTTTACCAATAAAAGTTTGAGTTTTAGGCGAGATTGGCGATCGATAACCTTGTCTATATCTTAGCGCGCTAAGTAGATAATAAAATTGGTTTGTAGTGAGGACTAAAGTCCTCACTACAAACAATTACCCTGAAGCTGCGGAATGCGCGCTTTAAAATTCCCTACGGGAAAATATGGCGATCGCAACTGACAGCAGCAGCACCACATACAGCAAACCGTAGCCAGCATCTGTAATCAAACCCGCTAAGTAAGGAACTTGTCCGTAAACAGCATCGTTTCTCAAATTGAATCTGGCTAAATCCGGCAAAACCAAATAAAGTCCCATCATCAATTGTTCAATGCCAGGATTTTTAGTTAACTTGCCCAAAGCCACTAAATCCCGCGTCGAATGTCCCATCAAATAAACGCCAAATGTCAGTAAAGTTGCCAGCAGCGAACTGCTGAATACCCCAAATAAAATCCCGACACTGGCCATGAGACACAGCTCAAACCAGACAAACAGCGAAGCGATTAAAATGCTTCCCAAGGGGTAAGGAATGCGGGTTAAACTCAGAATAGCCAGATAGATAAGAGTCATTGCTGCTACAAGCACCGCCAGCACCGCTGACAGCCCTAAGTGCTTGCCCACAATTAACTCAGCCCTACTTATCGGCTTAGCAACTAACAGGTAAACAGTCCGCTTTTCAATTTCTTTGTTGACCAGTCCGGTAGCCACAAAGACTGTGGCAATTATACCGAGAATGCTCATAGCAGCCAAACCGACATCTAAGATAATTTTATTCTCGGTTGTCGCAGCCAATTCCGGTATCAACCGTACTGAGGCTCCCATCAACAGAGAAAAAATAATAATTAAGTAAAGGATGCGATCGCGAATTACTTCCCAAAATACATTGGTCGCGACTGTCAAGATTCTTCTCAAATTCATCTAGTTATTAACCCGCTGGAAACTTTCGCCATACTTTAATATAAGGAAGAATGAAGTTCGGCAACGCGCAGTGAATCGGGATTTAACGGATTTAACGGATTGGATGTTGAGCGAAGAAGTCCGAGGTTCGACAGAAGATTCTCCCCTATCTTCCACTCTCCCCATCTCCCCCTCTCTGGCTCGGACACTCTCCTCATCTCCCCCTCTTCCCCTTTCTTCTGGGACACTCTCCTAACTGCCTGAGACAGGCTTAAACTTGACTGTCTCCCGCAGTTCCATCTTTTTTCTGTCCGGGTTGAGAGCGTTTGATCGCATCGCAGCTTACAGTCGCCCTATTGCCTATCTCGAACACCTCGCAAGATTTGGTAAACGAATATATTTCCGGTCTAAAAACCAGCCCCAGCCAAGTTGCCTGCATCTCTAACTGATAGCGGGAGTCTCCTTGGACGATCGAAGTTTTGACATCCCAGCTCGCATCTTCTGGGACTATCCCAGTTGTTTTTAAGGCTTGATTCCGCAGAAAAAATCGCTCGTTGTCAATATCTATTAACATTTGCTCTACCTGCGCCCACGGTTTTGTGCGGGCTTCATTTTGCAGGTATCGCTCCATGGCATTGAGGATGACAACACCTCGGGAGCGATTAATAGTTGGCTGTTGAAATGTCACCACATAATCGCTTTTCCTCAAATCCTGCGATAAAACGCTTGGATACTGTTCTATCCAACCTTGAATTAAAAAGTGAAATGCAAACCAACAGGAAAACAGCAGGTGAACTAGGGTAATTATCAAAAACTGAGGGCGCACCAACGACTTGATACTTTCCCGTTTTGACTCGCTATTCCAAACCTCTATTGTAGCAAGAATTACTACTGCTATAAGTGGGCCGGATATCCATGCTATTTCCTTCCTATCCGCCGGCAATCTTACCAGCAACCACAAGCCAATTAAAATGCTTGTCACCCACGGACTCAGACTTACTCCTTTAATTACAAAAGGTTGCTGGCTGGTCAGCAAACCCATTGAAAGTGTAAAAAATAACCAGCTCATATCAAAAAGCAGAGTTCTCGTCCGCCAGTCAGTGACTGCCGCCACTGTCAGCAAAGCTAAAAAGATGCTGAGCAGTAAAGGCGTCTTCCAGTGGACCACTTTAGGCGGAATCATCGCCTTTTGGATTTTTTTATTGGTTTCCCAAAGGTTGTTCGTCAGCTTAGTGAGTTGCTGAGTGGCATCAAAAAATTGCTTCATCATATATTTCAATTGACGCTTTGCAAAAACAACACGGTTAAAATAACGAAATTGCTAACCGTGTGGGCGATTAAAATTCCCCCCAACTGGGTAGTTACTTGAAAAGTTTTTTTGGGAGGACGGCGGGTGAGAGTGGGCGGCCCTAAAAACTGAGTTTTGGAAGCTTTTTTATTGCCTAAAACTATGTTTTCTATGATTCCTAATCCCTGCCATTTAGCTATAAAAGTTACTGCCAATACTGAGACTGCTATCATAGTTATTCGAGCGTAAACATCCTGCCCTCGACCTAATAAAATATAACCGATAAGCTGTTCCCGCAAATCTTTGGGAAGAACGCTTTCAATGCCGAAGAAAACTAACCAGCCTACGAAAGTGCAAGATAGATTGAGGATGGCTGTATATTCAACGCTGGTTTTGGGACCGAGTTTAAGTAGTTTTTGCAGAAACCACGATTCGATCGCGATCGCCAAAAACATAATTAAAATTTGCACCAAAACAGTCCGAAATGGGAAAACACTCGCAATCATAAGCTTTCAGGTATATAAGCCCGTGTTAAGTTTTAATTGTACAGCACAAGCGGAATAATCTTAACCGCAGGTTTGAGCCCCTGATTGCGTTTGATCGCTGCTTAAAAGATTGGGGGTTAGGACTTATCGTATAATCTTTGGAGATCCGCCAACAGAATGGAAAAATTAAACATTCAAGGCGCGCGATCGAATACCCACCCCGATACAGACTCAAATAACTGCTGATTATGGTAAGGAATGGCATTGGTATTCGGACAGCCTCATCCCGGTCGGAACGCGTTGCGGGTCAGATTCACGTCTACGACGGCGCTGGTAAAGGCAAGTCTCAGGCAGCTTTGGGAGTAGTGTTGCGCTCGATCGGGCTGGGTATCAATTCTGACTCGCCCACGCGAGTTTTGTTGCTGCGCTTTCTCAAAGGCCCCGGCCGCTCCTACGACGAAGACGGGGCAATAGAAGCCTTGCAACGGGCATTCCCGCACTTGATCGACCAAGTGCGCACCGGCAGAGCCGAATATTTTGGGGCCGAAGCAATCACCCGCTTCGATCGCGCAGAAGCTCAGCGAGGCTGGGATATCGCCAAAGGAGCGATCGCCAGCGAGCTCTATTCCGTGGTGGTACTAGACGAACTAAACCCCGTATTGGACTTGGGTTTGCTGCCAGTGGACGAAGTAGTCCAAACCCTCAAAAACAAACCAGAATATTTAGAAGTAATCGCCACAGGTCGAGCGGCCCCCGAAGCTTTGCTGGATATTGCCGACTTGCACTCAGAAATGAAGCCCCACTATCACCCCGCAGCGGCAGAGCATCAGATTGCGGGTATCGAAATATACACGGGAGCGGGCAAAGGCAAGTCTACGAGCGCTTTGGGCAAAGCTTTGCAGGCAATAGGTAGGGGTATCAGTCAAGACCAATCTCACCGCGTGTTAATCGTGCAGTGGCTCAAAGGCGGCACCGGTTATACAGAAGATGCGGCGATCGCTGCTTTGCGGCAAAGCTACCCACAGCTAGTAGACCACCAGCGGTGCGGCCGGGATGCTATAGTTTGGCGGGGGCAACAGCAAGAGTTAGACTGCATTGAAGCAGAACGCGGCTGGGAAATCGCCAAATGTGCGATCGCCAGCGGCTGGTACAAAACGATTATTCTCGACGAACTCAATCCCACAGTAGACTTAGAACTGCTGTCGGTAGAGCCGATCGTAGAAGCCCTGCTACGCAAGCCCCGGGATACAGAAATTATTATCACCGGGCGGTGCCACAAACCCCACGCTTACTTTGACTTGGCAAGCGTACACTCCGAGGTATACTGTCACAAACACTACGGCGATCGGGGCGTAGAACTAAAGCGGGGCGTAGACTTTTAAAGCCCGGAGCGGTACGGAGTTCGATCCGGGATCAGAATTATTAAATGACGGCCCTGCCTGGAAAACCGGAAATTGCCACAAAGCCTTGTTACCAAGTAACAAATATCCCAATTTCCCTTGTCTTCTCGATCACCCAGATCTGCCTTTTTTAATCTTTAATTTCCTGCCCCGGACGCGATCCCCGACCGCCAATCCAGAATGGAACATTAAGAATATAAGCCACGTCTTCTTGAGCATGAGCACCTGAGACTGTGGAAAAGGGTTATTAAAGGGTGAAGACATTGAAAATAAAAGCTTACAAGCAAAAAGTCCGCGAGGGAGAAAGTCTAGACAGGGTTAATGCCAGTAGGCTAGACTTGCGGCTGGCAAACAGGTTAAACTACAGCGGCATCCAAACATTCGGTGTTCTAGGCAGTGTCTGTAGTCGCACAAGCGATGACCAACAAGTAGAGGAGTGAAGCTGTATGACAACGTTAGATGACAATCCTAATCAACTAGATTTAAACCTTCCGGGACTAGGGCCGGATACAGTATTCGCCGGAGCCGGGGCGGATTTCGTTAGAACTTCCACCCTGGGCGGCAGCTTAATATTTGGCCAAGCCGATAACGATACTCTGGTTTCAGTTGGCCCGAACGATACCCTGTACGGCGGCGAGGATGAAGACTCAATCAGATCCCAGCGCACTCCGGCTTTGCTGTTCGGCGAGGCAGGCTCGGACACCATAGTCGCTGAATCCCAGGGTACCCTGGCCGGCGGTTTGGGAGAAGACTTCCTCCAAGGTACTGTCGAAGCTAACCTGATATTTGGTAATCAGGGCGCAGATACGCTGCTGGGAGGGGCGCAGAGAAGAGACTCCCTCTACGGCGGCAAAGACAATGACGCGATCGGCTTCTTCATCGCAGGCGGTGGCAACAACCTCTCTTTACCTGGTGGCGTGGCTATTGGCTTCGCTGGCAATGAAGGCAGCAACTACTTGCGGGGTGATTTGGGCGACGACTTGGTTGTAGGTATCAATGTAAGAGACAGTCTCTTTGGCGGTAGAGGCAACGACACGCTACGAGGTGTGGCCAGCAGCAGCTACCTGTCCGGCGATAATGACGACGACATCTTAGTCATTACCAACAGTACCCAAGCCAGCCCGTTTGCTTCGACCGTCATCACGGTCGGCATTGAAAGAACCAGCTTGATTGGCGGTGCGGGCAACGATTCTCTCTACGGCGCCATCGGCGAGTTTGGCAGCGGCAGAAACTTCTTTGACGGCGGGGACGGCAACGACACGATCAGGGTTTTTGCAGCGCAGGATACTGCCCTCGGAGGTGGAGGCGACGACTTCATCGTGTCGTCAACGGTAGTTGCAATTTCGAGCGTAGGCGCCTCCAGTTCATTTCCAGGCTTCGCGGGTCGGAGCTTGCTCGACGGCGGAGTGGGCAACGACACGATCGTTGCAGCTTATTCGACTGATACCATGGTCGGCGGTGATGGCAACGACAGCCTGAGCGGTAGCTTTACTCAAGCCTCCGGTGCAGACGGCAACGATACTATCGATGCTACCAAGGCTATTTTTGCTGGTACTGGTACTGCTTTGGTTACTCTCGACGGCGGGCTGGGCAACGATCTGTTAATTGGCTACACTAATCCTACTGGCAGCACCTTCACCGTCACCAACCTCATGAACGGTAGCGAGGGAAGTGACACGATCATCTTTGGCAGCCAGTTCGATCGCGTGATTGGCAACTTTGCGGGTAACGACATCATCTCCTATGCTACCAGCGTCACCTTTAGCGGCACAGTCGCCAACTTCATTACCGATACTTTAGGCAGCAACTTCATTACTGGCGGCAACGGCACTGATGTCATAACTACTGGTAGCGGGGATGACATACTGTTCGGCGACTCATCCAACGCAACATTCGGGGACGATACCTTAAATGGTGGCGCTGGGAACGACACGATACTGGGCGGCTTTGGTAAGGACTATTTGATCGGGGGTGACGGCAACGACTCTCTCGGCGGCGGGCCTGGTGCTGACACGATGATTGGTGGCAACGGCAATGACAGCTTCTACTACAACAACTTCGGCGAGGGCGGCACATTGGGTAGTGAGCCAGACCAAATCGGAGATTTTGTTGTCGGTCAAGACAAGTTGATCTTGCAGTTCAACGGCTTCCCGGGCGTGAGTGCAGTCGAAGGTACGAATCGACTTTCTTCGAGGTCGTTCTTGGTGCTTGAGAACGGCGCTTACACTAGCAGTTTTGGTCCAGCCGGGGCTGCCGCGTCAGATGCGTTCCTCTTTTATGAAAATGGAACCGGACGACTAGGATTTGACCCTGACGGTACTGCTGGTGCTAACCCAGGCGTTACGCTGGCAATTCTGAATGGCAGACCGGGCGTGACGGCTTCTGACATTACCCTGATTTAATTTGGGTAAAAGTGCGTGGGGTCGATTCTGAAACGATCGCCCTACCAACTCTCAAAACTAATTCTGGTATGTTTAGAGCTGGGGATATCAATCCCTGGCTTTTTTTTATTGCAGCGATTGTTAGTGGAACAGGGTGCGTCAGGGAGCCTGAGTTTCTTTGCATCGCGAGGTGTTTGCCTGACACTAATAGCCCCCCTCACGGATCCTACAAGTTTGGGCGATCAAAAAAAAGCCAGCAAACGATAGGTTTGCTGGATTGAGTAGGCAGGAAACTTGTAGCAAATACTGTTACTAAGCTTTGTCTACAATCTCTTTTGCTTTATCTTTGAGGTCTTCTTTCAGGTGAATTGCTGATGCTTGGTCTTGCTTGGCTTGACCTTCTAATTTATCTTTCTGATTGCCTGTAACTTCGCTAACAGCTTCTTGGATTTTGCCTTCAATATTCTTCGCTGTTGCTTCGACTCTATTTTCAATGCTCATAATTTTTTATTCTAACTCTACAATTATTAATATATGATTTTAAAGTTGAGTCTGTATCCCTCTTTAGATAGATTTGTTATTACCTTTATTTCTCAGTTACAGGTTCGATTGGAATTTCCACAAGTTTATTTCTGGAGAAAAAACCGGATTTAATGCCGATCGCAGATTTCGGCACTTTAAACTTTTTCGCCAACAGCATGATTAATTCTTGATTGGCTTGTGCGATCGACTGGCAGCGATTTGAGATGTACTGTAAGACTGCCGTCTGGTTGTTCTGCGATGCTTTGCTGTTTGGAATGCGGTTTTACTTTGACTGTGAAAACAGTCATGCTTCGATTGTTTCTGAATGTTCGATTTTTGTCCCTAAAACTTTCAGAAATTCAGCCAGCCAGTTAGGATGAGCCGGCCACGCGGGGGCTGTAATTAAGTTGCCATCGACTACAGCGTCGGTAACGGGAACTTCTGTATATTTGCCGCCTGCCCGGAGTACGTCGGGGCTGCAAGCGGGGTATGCAGTGCACCGTTTGCCTTCGAGTACGCCTGCGGCAGTTAGGACTTGCAAACCGTGACAAATAGATGCGATCGGCTTTTTGCTGTTGGCAAAGTAGCGGGTAATTTGCAGCACTTGTTCGTTGAGGCGGATGTATTCTGGGGCGCGTCCTCCGGGGATAACCAAAGCGTCGTAGTCGGCCGGGTTGATTTCGTCAAAAGTGGCATTTAAAGTGAAGTTGTGGCCGGGTTTTTCGCTGTAGGTTTGATCGCCTTCAAAGTCGTGAATTGCGGTGCGAATTTTTTGGCCTGCGGCTTTTTCCGGGCAGACGGCGTGGACGGTGTGACCTACCATTTGCAGTGCTTGGAAAGGAACCATTACTTCGTAGTCTTCTACAAAGTCGCCGACTAACATTAAGATTTTTTTGGCTGTCATGTTTCCAACTCCTGTTATTTTGATTTGATTAAATAGGATTAAAAAAAAATGCGGGGCAGTTAAAAAGCTTGCCCCGCAAGCTATTGTGGAATCTAGAAACCGTTGCGTCCCCAAATGACCATTGAAATTGAGAAGGAGAACAGAACTAGCACCGAAACCCAACCGAGTGACAAAATATCCATAGCTATTTATTGAACAAACTGTACAAAGTGACTCCAAACCTTATGATAAGTCAATTTGAGCCATTTTTGAAATGAGGGCGCTGTGAAGGACTCGTCAAATTTTAGTGCCGCTGAACGGGTAGAATCTTTGAAAGCAGGGAGTGTTGCTGCTTTGTCTTGTTTGCTTGGTTTTGGGGCGATCGCCCTTGGTAATAGCTTAATTCTAGCGGATAGGTTGGATTCTCTGGCGAGTTTGCAGGTAAGGGAAATTGACCTAAATTTTGCCTTGAGAGGGACTATCGCACTTTTGGGCGGTTTTTTGTTCGGCGTGACTTACCGCTATGCGATTCGCCGAGATGTTAATCCGCAGCTTAAATCTGGTGCGGTGTTGGCTTTTGGGTTGGTGCGGGCTTTTGGACAGTTGGATGCTGGATTGTTTTTTGAACCCGGGAAGATACCCGCCCTACAGGAGTTATTGCCGTTTGCTGTTCGCGGTGCCGAGAGTGTAGTATTGTTTGCGATCGCGGGTTTGGTTTTGGATTGGGCGATCGGGCGATCGTGGATTAAGCCTTTCGATTCTTGAGTGCCACATCTTGCAGCATTTTTATGAACAGGCAAGATGCCTGTTCCACAAAAGTTCAATTTTCTTGTGGGGTGGGCTTCTAGCCCGCCCAAAAAATAAAATTTAGATGCGAAACAGCTTATTTTGCGCTAAACCCGCCCCTAAAGATTTAATACCTCAAATTCTGGATTGCCGTAAAGCATTTGCCTGTCTACAGCCGACAAAACTTTATTGTTAGCAGAATCAGAAACTAAACACTGACAAACTAGCTGCGCTACATCCGCCCGGTGAATAGTTCCAGCCACTAGACAATCTTCTGTTAAAATACCGTTGCCTGTTGCAGGTTCCGACTTGAGTCCGCCCGGACGAATCACGGTATAAATCATCCCGCTTTCTATCAAATGATTTTCGGCTTTTTCCTTTTCAATTAAAACCGGCCCCAAGGTTTCCAAAACTTGCGGTTGCAAAGCAGCGGCACTGTTACCGCTGCCGATGGATGAAACTAAAATAAATTTTTGCACCCCTGCTTTGACAGCCGCATCAATCAAGTTTTTGTTGCCCAAATAATCGGATCTTTCTCCATCTTTTGGCAAGCCGCCAATTGTGCTGATTGCGGCATGAATTGGCTCGCCGCCAGCCATCGCAGCTTCCACAGCCGCCAGTTCCAAAGCATCGCCAGTCACGACTTTGATGCCCATTGCTTCTAATTCGGTGGTGGTAGCGGGCGATCGCAAAAGTGTAGTTACTTGCATCTTTTGTGCTGTCAGACATTTCGCGATTTCTAAGCCGACGCCTCGACTAGCACCCGCTAAAAAAATGTGGAATTTCTCTGTCATATCAATTTTGATTTAATTGGTGCAGAAATTGGTTTATTTGACTGTGGATTATTATACAACCATCCTCTGTCAATTGGTGAATTATGTTTTTTATTTAACCGCAGAGGGCGCAGAGGGCGCAGAGGAAGAGAGGGGAATGATTCGCAATTACCGATTCCCAATTTCCAATTTACGTTAGATTTTTTTTCCCACGATTACTACCCAAGATTGAGCTTCGCGGGGTAAGCCGGGGGGGCGATAGTAGCGATCGACAATGGCAAATCCCGCTTGTTCTAAACAAGGCGCTAAAGTATGATATTCCCATCCGGCAGTATAGCGTTTTCCGGTTGGCCGCTCGTCGTATCCCTCCCAATTTCCCCGGCACATTGACATGACAATTGCACCGCTAACAACTAAGGCTTTGTGCAAATCTTGCAGCACTTTCACCATTTCATCGCTGGGAACGTGAATCAGGGAAGCATTGGCAAAAATACCGTCAAATTCTGCATTTGGCAAGTCTAGATTCAGAAAAGATTGCTGCCAAACTTCGCA
This sequence comes from Microcoleus sp. K4-B3, assembly GCF_036704615.1. Lineage (NCBI taxonomy): Bacteria > Bacillati > Cyanobacteriota > Cyanophyceae > Oscillatoriales > Microcoleaceae > Microcoleus > Microcoleus sp. K4-B3. Next base: position 92,821 of record NZ_JAUBSF010000006.1, on the reverse strand, counting down.
TCCCGATAACTTCTTAGCTATTTCTACAAAAGCTGGAGTTGCATCTAAGCCTACAACTGTGTGTCCTTGGCTCTTGAACGCTACTAAATCTCGTCCCGGGCCGCATCCTATATCGAGAATTTTACCGGGATTGCGGGGCATGGCAGCGGTCAATGCGTCGCGATTTTGGGATACGTCGTGATGCCAAGTTCCTTCTCGGAAAGATTCGGCAGTTAGCTGGTATTCTGCGATCGTAATTTCTTCGCGTTTGTCCACAATTTCCCCCTCTTGTATTATTTTAGATTTTAGATTTTAGATTTTAGATTGAAGAATGTTAACCGTAGAATAAGGGTTTATGGCTACAATCTAAGAACTTAAGGATGACGCATTTGCTACCTCAGAAACCCGGTTTTTCTTCCCCATGCGTAAGCGTGAAGTAGAGATATTGGGTAGGCACACGGCATTGCCGTGTCCTACTCTATTTCATCCGATTGAAAACTGCTATAAGAGTTACACAACCAGTGTTTTTTGGTTTGATTGGGTAACTGCTGAATCAACTTCTAAAAGAGAACTTTCGGGGGATTCGATCGCAAATCCCGCATCTCGAATCATGTCCCAATCTTGATGTGCAGCTTGTCCGGGAGTTGTCAGATAATCGCCAACAAAAATAGAATTAGCGGGGTAGAGTCCGAGAGGTTGCAGCGATCGCAAATGCACTTCCCGTCCCCCAGCAATCCGAATTTCTTGACTGGGAAGCAAAAATCGGAACAAACAGAGAATCCGCAAACATTGGCGGGGATTTAACCTGTTCACATCTGCAAATGGCGTACCGGGAATCGGAATAAAAAAGTTGACCGGCACGCTAGTAACCCCCAACTTGCGAAGCGAAAGGGCTAAATCGATCGCATCATCATCCGATTCGCCCATCCCCAAAATTCCGCCGGAACAAGTTGTGATTCCCGCTGCTTTTACGTGTTCGACGGTTTCAACCCGATCGCCAAAAGTGTGAGTGGTGCAAATGTCCGTGTGATATGATTCGGAAGTATTGAGATTGTGATTTACGCGATCGACTCCAGCTTTAGCCAGCCGGTGAGTTTGCTCCTGGCTCAACAATCCCAAACAAGCGCAAATTTTTAGGTTATAATTTGCCTTCACAGTCTCAACAGCATCCACAACGCGATCGAAAGTAGATGCGCTGGGTTGGCGGCCCGAAATCACCAAACAAAACGTACCTGCTTTTAAGTCTGCTGCGCGTTGGGCGGCATCCAGAATTTTCTCCTTAGCTAAAAGCGGATATTTCTCAATTTCCGCAGTCGAAATTTTGGACTGAGAACAATAATGGCAATCTTCAGGACAAAGGCCGCTTTGAGCATTTAACAAATAGTGCAGCCTGACTCGGTTTCCCCAGTAGTGGCGGCGCACCCGATAAGCTGCGTTTAGTTGTTCCAGCAAAACCTCATCCGGTGCGCGCAATACGGCTAAAGATTGCTCGCGAGAGAGACATTTGCCCGCCAGCGCGTCGTCAGCCAAATCGTTCCAATTGGGTAAATTCATTACTAAAATTAAAGGGTTTACAGAGTATCCAAAACCTGACGAATCACCCGATAAATCGATTCTAGTTCATCAGGAGAAATGCAGTAGGGAGGCATCAAGTAAAGCGTATTTCCCAAGGGGCGGAGCAAAAACCCCGCTTCGAGAAATCTGGCTTTCAAAACAGAACCGATGTCATTAAAATAACCGGAAACGCTTTCGGTTTTCACATCCATTGCTGCGATGGTGCCGCAAGTCCGAATCCGTTCGAGTTTAGGATGATTTCTCAGCCATTGATTCAGATATTTGCGGTGCAGTTTTTCCATCCCTTGATACACATTTGGGTTTTGCTCCAAAAGCTCCAAAGATGCTACACCCACCGCACAAGCTAAAGGATTTCCGGTGTAAGAATGACCGTGAAAAAAAGCTTTGTCCGATTCATCTCGCCAGAAAGCTTGATAAATATCCTCCGATGCCATTGTGACAGCAATTGGCAAGCAGCCGCCAGACAATCCTTTAGACAAACACAGGATATCCGGTGAAGTTCCAGATTTAACAGAGGCAAACAGTTCGCCTGTGCGGCCAAAACCCGTCATTACTTCATCGTAAATCAACAATACATTAAACTGGCGGGCAAGTTGTGCGATCGCCTGCAAAAACTCAGGGCGGCACATTCGCATTCCCCCGGCACCTTGCACCAAAGGTTCGATAAAAATACCCGCATAGCCGCCCTGCTTTAACAAAAACTCCAATTTCTCCAAACTCGCCGCCTCCTTGCTTTCCACCTCCTCATCGCCGTCAAAAGTCGCCGGAAAAGGAACAACATCCCCAGCAAACATTAAAGGTGCAAAAGATTCCCACCACAGCGAACTTCTGCCAGCAGACATCGCGCCCACAGTATCGCCGTGATAACCTCCCTCAAAACTAATAAAGCTAGTGCGGTTAGTTTCTCCGAGATTGCGCCAATATTGAAATGCCATTTTCAGAGCAACTTCAACAGCAGTAGAACCGTTATCAGAAAAGAAAATCCGCGTTAAAGAAACAGGCGTATGAGTTAGCAATTTACTTGCAAGTTTCTCTGCCGGTTCGTGAGTAAATCCTGCAAAGATTACGTGTTCTAACTTTTGAGCTTGTTCGTAAAGAGCCTCCGCCAGAACCGGATGGCTGTGCCCGTGAACAGTCACCCACCAACTAGAAATGCAGTCAAGAATTTGTCGCCCGTCTGCTAATTCCAGCACCGATCCTTTGCCGCGAATTACCTTCAGCGGCGGGGCAGCCGTTTTCATTTGCGTGAAGGGCTGCCAAATCGGTGAATTTGAAGAATTATGTTCCTGATTCGCAGTCATTTTTACCAATCAAACTAATATTAAGTCGCCTTTTAATATAGCAATTTTAACTCACTTATAAAGTTTTTTTTTGTTTTTGTTTCTTCTTCTCTTCCTTCGAGTCCTTAGCGTCTTCGCGGTTCGTTCAAAAAAAATCTAGTTTGGAGTTGAAGGCGGCTGCCCTGCAACGTCTGCCGCCATATCACGTATTCCCGGGCGATGGTTAAATTTGTCAGTTACAATTTTCTGCCTTTGAGCAAATAAGTCGTCATAGATCCTTTGCCTTTAACATTAATTTTACCGCGCTTTTCCAACAAATACTTATCGCACAGCAACTCATAAGTTGAGTTGCTAACTTGAATTTTACCCGGAAGCCCCTGAGATTCCATGCGGCTTGCTGTATTGACAGCATCTCCCCACAAATCGTAAATAAACTTTTTAGTGCCGATGACACCTGCTACAACAGGCCCAGTATTAATGCCAATGCGGATATTGAGAGGTTTACCGCATTCGTCGCGGAATTTCATAATTTCTTGCTGCATTTCCAGGGCCATTTCGGCAATAGATTCGGCGTGATTTGTACAGGGAAGTGGCAAACCGCCTGCTACCATATAATTGTCGCCTATTGTCTTAATTTTTTCTAAGCCGTAGTGCTCGCTCAACCGATCGAAAGCTGAAAATATTTTGTTAAGTAATTCGACTAATTCTTCAGGAGACGTGCGCGAAGATATTTCGGTAAAGCCCACAATATCGGCAAACAAAACCGTAACCTCGGCAAATCCGTCCGCAATATTTATCTGGCCTTGTTTTAGGCGATCGGCAATCATTGCCGGTAAGATATTTAGTAATAAACGTTCCGACTTTTCTTGTTCGGCGCGCAATATTTCCTCAGCTTGTTTCCGCTGTGCGATTTCCTTATATACTCGGTGAAACATTTGATTGAATGCGACCATGAGTTCTCCCAACTCGTCATCGCGCTTGACAGAGAGAGAGTAGAAATCAGGTTTTTCTCGATCTTTGCTCAAAGCGTCTCCAGCAGCGATCAAGTCATCGCGCAATCTCAAGATAGGTGCAATTACTGTCACCCCTAAAAAAAACATAGTCACCGAAGTGACAAAGGCTGATATAATGATGACTAGAACCGCAATCCGCCCGATAAATGCGTAGAGTTCCGGTTGAACGGTGGAAGCATCGTGGCGAACAATTAAGATGTAATCGCCTCCAAAATGTCGCTCTGTCCAAGCAATATCGTACCGCTGGTCATCGAAATTGTGATTGTGAACTATACGAGTTCTTTTTAGTTGCTTTAAACTGATTTCTGGGGGTTCGCCAAGTGTATATATTAGCTCACCGTTAGCATGGTAAATAGATAGTCCTAAGACTACTTGAGAATCCTTAGTAATATTTTTTACTTCTTCTTGCAAAAAAGTGCGATCGGAAATATCTTGTTGGAGCAAAAACTCTAGGGAATCAACAGTCGCCCGAGATACCTGTTCCAGTTGACTTAAAAGTTCATTTTCTCGCCGAAAATAAGAGGGAACTAAAATAATTCCCTCTATGACAAGAATGCTAGCAAATACCCACAAAGCTATTTGCCTAGACAAGCGAGATTTGAAAAAACTCAAGAATGATAAAATCCGCGCTGGCATAAAATTTACTATTTTGCAAATGGCTAATGTAGGACATAGGAAAATAAACCCGGTTTCTCGTAATAAATTTTGGGTTTGTCAACAAATCAACTGCGTCGAAACCGGGTTCCTCACATCCTCTGTGTAATTCCTGTAATTGTCAGCAGCCAACAGCCAGCAGCTATTAACTGTTAGTTCTTGGCTGACGACTAACAACGAATGACTGATGACCCACCCAAAAACGGATACCAGCCCCCGACTTAACTCGTGGATATATAAAAATTTTAGACCAAAGTTCAAGATCCCAGATTCACCTGTGCAGTAAATCTAAAATCTAAAATCTAAAATCTAAAATTGACTGACTCCGGACTAACTAGCAGACCCCTTCATAATATAATAAACAAATTAAACCGAAACTGCGCTGACTAACCTGCCTGCAAGCAGATAAGTATTCATATTGCCCTTGCCTTTGACGTGGATAATTCCTCTGTCTTCAAACAGATACTTATTTTGCAAGATATCGTAAGTTGATTGTGTGACTTGAATAGCGCCGGCAATCCCGTGGGATTCCATGCGGGCTGCTGTATTAACGGCATCGCCCCAGAGGTCGTAAATGAATTTTTTAGTGCCAATAACCCCCGCAATTGCAGGCCCGGTATTGATGCCGATGCGAATGTTAATTCCTGCATGATGTTTGGCATTGAATTTTGCTAATTCCTCCTGCATATCTAAAGCCATTTCCGCAATGCTTTCGGCGTGGTTGGTGCTGGGATTTGGCAAACCTCCCACTACCATGTAAGCATCTCCAATTGTCTTGATTTTTTCCAAGCCGTACTTTTCCGTCAAACCATCGAAGGCAGAAAAAATTTCGTTGAGAAACTTGAGCAATTCTTCGGGAGATATTTGTGCTGAAAGCACGGTAAAGCCTACGATATCCGCAAACAAAATCGTGACTTCTGCGAAGCCGTCAGCAATACTGCTTTGACCGTTTTTTAGCTTGGCAGCAATGGATTCGGGTAAAATATTGAGCAGCAGGCGATCGCACTTTTCCTGTTCTTTTACCAATTCTACATTAGTTTCTTGCAATTGTGCCGTGCGTTCCCTGACGCGCTGTTCTAATTGTTTAGCATTTTGGCGCAACCTGCTGATAGATACAGTTAATCCTGTTACCCCTAAGATTGAAAGTCCTACTAACAGTAAAAACAGGTTTTTCAGTTCGCTGCGAGTATTTTGAGTGATGGTATCGAGAGGTTGAGTAATTTCTAATATCCCCCGTACATCTCCCACTTTCCAGTCTTTTTTGGGACTGAAGGAGTTAGTGTTGTGACAGTTAACGCAGCTAGGAGTTAGAATATCTGCCTCGGCATATCGAAATGCTGGCTTGCTGCGAAAATCCTCACGGCGGAAAAATTTTTCTGTCGGATTTTTCATCAAATAGGTAATAGCTTGCCGTTCAAAATCGTCTCGAGCTCCGCCTTCTTTTCGCCGCCAGGGAAACGGGTAGTCGCTGTAGAGACGAACTGATACTTCGGGATTTTTTTGGGTGATATGGTTGCCGAGTTCTATTAAGAAGGTGGCAGGTACGGGAACTGTTACTTTTGTCGGGTTGTAGTCGTGGGTAAAGTTAATTGTTTTAGCTGTGTTAAGAGGATTGACAACATCCGAACTGTAAAGGGTGCGGGCTTCTTTAATAGCTTGGGCATAGAGGGTGGCATTTTGGAGGGCTTGCGATTCAATTAGGGTGGAGGAAAGACGAGACATATTTGCCATCGCTACTCCTACACCTACACAAAATAAAATTGTCACCGCAAGGAGAATTCGCTTGTAAATTAATTGGCTGATGGCAGCCCGACTGCGAGAAATTAACTGGCGCATGGTATCCTCAAATGTGAGGTTGAATCTTTAAGTGATTTTACGCACTACTAACATAACACTGCTTTTTCAGGTCGCTTTGTCGGCGTCGGGCTAAACCCAGACGGCGTAGTGCAAGGGATGGTTTATTGTTATTTACAGCGAGTGTAGGGGTTCTCCGTAAAAGTACGCATAACTTTATAACGGTTTTCAGTTGAGATATCAGCTAAGGACACGGCACTGACGTGTCCTTACTTCACGAACTTTTTGCTCTATCTCGGTTAGGATAGCAATTGTAGTCTATGGTTGCCGATGTGAATTCTGACTCTACTGTCTCACCTACGAACAACGAAATTTTTCCGGGAGAAGTTTTCGTCAATACTGCCGATTTTGATACCGGCATTCGGCGAATTTTACCTAAATATGACGAAATGCTGGATGTATTAACAGGCTGCATTGCTAGTGCAAACCACCGCATTTTAGAACTCGGCTGCGGTACGGGGGAACTCACTTTAAAAGTTCTCCAACGCTACCCGTCTGCGGAAATAGTTGCTGTCGATTACTCGCCGCGAATGCTTGATTTTGCCCGCGCCAAAATAGAGTCGGCAGGATACGCAGCCCGGTGGATTGGTATAGAAATGGATTTTGGAGAATGGGCGAACAATCCAAATTTCTCCGGCTTGGGTGATAAATTCAATGCTTGCATTTCATCTCTGGCAATTCACCATCTTGAGGACGAGATGAAGTTGAAATTGTTTCAACGCATTCGCGAAAGTTTAAATGGTGGTGGCTGTTTTTGGAATGCCGATCCTCTTTTAGCAGAATCAGCAGCAATGAAAGATATTTATCAAGCGGCCCGAGAAGATTGGGCGCTAAATCAGGGGGAAACGTTAGCCGAAATTCGGGCAAATGTGGGGACGAGTGTCTCTTACGGCTATTCTAATCCCGATCGCCTAGCTACACTTTCGGCACAGTTGGAAATGCTGGTAAAAGCTAGATTTGACACTGTTGCAGTGCCTTGGAAATACTACGGTATGGCGGTGTTTGGGGGATTTGTTAATTGAAAAAAGCAGTCTGCGAGACAGAACTTCTATATGTAGGGTGCGCGAATAAGCACCTTACTGCTTAAAGAAAGATTGCAGTTAGTATTTGAGGTTACTAAGTTATGCTTGAAAAAATATATAATCCTGTCAGGATTGAGGAAACAAAATGACTGCAACTGCGATTCAAAGTATTGACTGGGATGCTTTTTCTTCGGAACTATCGGGAATTGAAATAATTAGCGATCGCGCGCAAGTTGTCAAGCTATCTCACGACTATTATCACTTCAGTCCTGTTTTGCAACCTCTCTTAAGTGATAAAACAGGAGATTTAGTCGTTCGTCCCGCCAGCGAAGCCGAAGTTTTGCGGATTGCGGCAGCCTGCGTCAAATTCAAAATTCCGCTAACTGTTAGAGGTGCAGGAACGGGCAATTACGGGCAGTGCATTCCCCTCAAGGGCGGCGTCATTTTAGATACCAGCAAAATGAACAGTATCCGCTGGATAAAACCGGGTTTAGCTTGCGTAGAACCGGGGGTGAAAATGTCGGTTTTCGACAAACAAGCGCGAGAAACTGGTTGGGAATTGCGGATGGTTCCCTCAACCTATCGCACCGCAACGATTGGGGGATTTATTGGCGGCGGTAGCGGGGGAATTGGTTCGATAACTTACGGGCAATTGCGCGATCGGGGAAATCTTCATGCCGTTCGAGTCGTTACAATGGAAGACGAGCCCCGCGTCATCGAATTGCGAGGCGATGAAGTGCAAAAAGTCAATCACGCTTACGGCACAAATGGGATTATTACTGAGTTAGAAATTCCCCTCGCCCCTGCTTATGCTTGGGCGGAAATCATCGTCGCTTTTGACGATTTTATGACATCGGCCAACTTCGGTCAAGCCTTGGGCGATGCGGACGGAATTATCAAAAAACTAATTTGTGTTTGTGCTTGGCCGATTCCTGCTTATTTTGCTGCTTTCCGCGAGGAGATTCCTGAAGGTAAGCACTGCGCTTTGTTAATGGTAGCTGAATCTTGTCTGGAACCGCTGCAAGATTTGGTGCGCGAATATGGCGGCACAATTTGCTATCAAAAAAACGCGCAAGCTGCGAGCAAAGGTGCAGCAATTGCTGAATTTACTTGGAATCATACAACTCTGCACGCTCGCAGCGCTGACCCGTCTCTGACTTATTTGCAGACGATTTTTCCCGCAGATAAAGGTTTGAAATTGATTGAGGAACTGTACAATTATTATGGGGATGAGGTGATGATGCACTTGGAGTTTTTGCGGATGAACGGCAGGGCGATCGCCGCGGCTTTGCAAATAGTTCGCTACACTACGGAATCACGGCTCAATGAAATTATTCGCTATCACGAAGAGCAAGGTGCAATGATTGCTAATCCTCACACTTATATATTGGAAGATGGAGGGATGAAAAGTATTAATGTGGAACAGTTGCAGTTTAAAGAGTTGGTCGATCCTTACGGTTTGCTTAATCCGGGTAAAATGCGGGCGTGGTTGGAACGGGATTAAGGGCGATGGTTTTTAGATAAGATTCGGCGATTGAAATCGCTGCTAGACAAACGAAGTCCGCCTAAGCGCTGGCTTTGCCCACGCGGACTGAGAAATGAGCAAACAGCAGTTGTAAATTTAAGGGACGGGGGCGGTAATTTCTGCTGGTGCGATCGCCCCTTCAGAAGGTACAGCTTGCTTTTCCAGTAGTTGGCGCTGTTTGTTGCGAAATTCTGCTGCCGCATCGTTCAAATTTTGACGCTGTTCGCTATTAAATTCTTCCATGCTGCGGCCGCCTCCCAATTGGGATCTGTGAATTAAATCAAATATTGCGCTTCCGCTGCTGCGGCCGGAAAATGGGTCGGTATTGTCTTGAGTTTGAAAGTCTTGCAGCGGTTGGGCATTATTTAAACCGCTGGCTTGAGCGAAGCTTGCTTGAGGCGAGAACAGAGCACAGGATGCGATCGCGCTTGCAGCAATCCCAATCATCAATTTGCCCGATTTAGAAGTTTTGGTGTTCATAATTTATTAGTTGAACCTTCAAAAAAACAATTCTATCTAAACAATATTCTGACTTGCGACTAAATATTATATTACTTGGCTGGGGCTAAGGACACGGCAATGCCGTGTCCCTACAATTGACTGCGAATCCGTCCACCATTGATTGTATTACTTCGATTGGGCTAAGGACACGGCATTGCCGTGTCCCTACCATTGACTGCGATCCGGGGTAGGGACACGGCATTGCCGTGTCCTAGAATTGACGGCGCAGGTAAAACGATCGCCCTAACTAAGCAAACCGGCGTCGCAGCAGCGGTTGAATGCTCAGCAGCGCCACCAAATCAAAGGCTAGCAATACTAACAGCGCTCCTCCAAAGGTAACATTACCCCAAGGAGCGTACATCACGACACTGGCTAGCGACCAATCGCTGTGCAGGTACAGATAGCGGATGGGTTCGATCGCGTAACTCAGAGGATTGAGAGTCACTACAACTTGCAGCCACTCTGGCATAAATGAGAGCGGCGCGAGGGCTGTGCTGGCAAATAACAGCGGCAAGTTAGTAACAAAAATTACCGCTATTAATTCTACGTGACCGGGAAGAGCGAAGGCTAAACCCAGACTCAAGCCGGTGACGCCCAAAACTAATAGTAGGACTATTAGGGCGATCGCCCCCAGTCCGGCAATTCCGGGGAATCCCGCGCCCAAAAACGCTCCCGCTGTAACGATTGTGCCGGTTTGGATAAAGCTGAGGGTGACGATAAAAATAGCCGAAGCGAGGACTATCGAAAATCGCGAAGCCAAGGGCGCGACTAACAAGCGGTTGAGAAAGCCGAATTCGCGATCGAACATAATCGGCAAACCAGCATTCAGCGCTCCGGCAAATGCAGTAAAAACGATTACACCAGCGCCGAGAAATTGTCCGTAATTCTGGCTTTCGCCGAACAAGCCTGCGGGTGCATTTTCAAACAGAGCTCCGAACAAAACCAACCACATCAGGGGCTGAATAATGCCTGCAACTAGCGTGGAGGGGCGGCGCTGCAATTGAATAAACAGGCGCTTGGTTAAGGCGAGTGTTTCTTGGATGAAGTCGCCCAGCAGGGAACTGTTCGAGGCTGTAATAGCCGTTGAGGGCGATCGCTGCTGGTTGAGGTTGTTGGGGGATGTAACAGTACCGCTCATAATTGCTTGCGCTGATTTTGATTAAATCTAACTCTCTTTACAGTAGCAAGTCTGGAGGTATTGGTGGTGTTGGGCGGGCGATCGTCACAAGCCAGCAGATCAGATTGTATAGTCATTATGATAAATTCTACATAGCAGGGAATCTTCGATCGAGATATGGCAGAAACACCGATCGCTCTATATCGACAAGGCAACGCTAATTCACCTTGAATGGATAATGTCCGACCGAACAAAGATGTTGCTACTTATGAAGAAAATGGTCGAATCTGGGTAGATCCTACTTTAGGAGGTGGGATTTCGACATTTGCTACTTAAAGAAACGACAAAAACTGGTGGAAGTTAGATGCGGAGAGTGAAATTCCTGCCGCGCTTGATTTAGTTAATGACCACAACGATCATTGGTTGTGGAAACCGAATCATATTATGCCGATAGAGGAGTACAAGGAGTCTCTTCGACTGATAAGTGCATCTTTCTACAAAGTGAGTTAAAGATTTCCAGCTTTGGCAGCTTTGAAACTGAGTCGGTTATCATAGTGGCAAGTAAGTGTAAAGATTAAAAATGGAGTTCAGATGATTCTATCTTTTAAGGATGTACAATTTATTATCGAAGCTCTTGAGTTTCGGATCGAGGCATACCGAGAACGTTTGAAGGATGAAGAATTGGATGAGGATGAAGCATCAGATATCGGCAACGATCGCTATTTTTTAGAAGCGTTGCGCGAAGATTTGATGAAAGCTATTAAGGATGGTAGTCTGCCTAAAATAGCAGAATCGTCAGACGGTTTGTATCAAGAGGTAAGAAGTTAATGAGGGTGCTTCCCTCAAAGTTGCTAAAATCAGGGAAAGCTGCCGATTAATAAATCATTAATGAGAATGGTTTCTCAAAAACCGAGGATAAAGCTATGTCATCAAGTGCGATCGCAACCTTGGTCAAAATCATGGAATCTTTGCCCTTAACTCTTCAAGACAAAGTGGTTGAACATTTGCGAGAATATCTTGAAGACTTAAGGGATGAAGAGCAGTGGAATTTATCTTGTGAGAACACACAACAATCGCTGATTATAGCTGCACAGCGCGCCAAACAGGAAATTTCTGAAGGAAAAGCACAGCCATTAGATATTGATATAGCTGTAAAAACACCAACACTAGCCGACTATCCCAGTCGCAGAGAATTTATGCAATTGCCGCTAGAAGAGAGGCGAAATATTCTGGCAAAACAAGCTGAGGTAATGTTGCAACATTACCAGGAAGATAGAAAATGGCCAGAATTAGAAGCAGGAGATTTAATTGACTACTAACTCTCCTTCTCCTAAACGGGGTGATATTTGGTTGGCTAATTTTGACCCAACAGTGGGAGCAAAAATCAAAAAAATCCGTCCGGCTGTAGTGGTAAGTTCTGATAGTGTTGGTAAATTACCACTGAAATTGGCTGCACCTATCACAGATTGGAAAAAATATTATGCTGGCAATATCTGGCACGTTAAGATTGAGCCAGATATTGCTAATGGTTTAACGAAAGTTTCGGCAGTGGACCTGTTGCAATTACGGGGTATGGATGTACAAAGATTCATTCGTAAAATAGGAGAACTTTCGACTACTGATATGGAGGAAATTGCCAGGGCGATCGCGGCGGTAGTAGAGTATCAGTAGTCACTTATAAATAGCGATATTTTTTAAGAAAAGGAAGGGCGATAGCTCCCTCACTAAAAATTGGATTAAAGAAAGGCGAACCTGCTTTGCAAAATCGCCTTTTTCCCCTAATGTTTGTCCGAACCTTTTAGGCAACACACATTGTGGATATTGAGTCTACCATGTCCAGTAGCTATCGTAACAAGAACGTCCTCCATCGCCAACCCAAGTACCTTTGCCCGAATGCTTATCCTCACAAACCTCAGAGAGATGATGAAACTCCTCTTTCCACTCAGGGTCATTTACCGTGACATTTCTTGTACCATTTACTCCGCTTGTTCCGGCTTGCCCACCCGTTTGAGTTTGTGTGGAAGAACGCCGTGTCCCACACATAACACGATCCCTCTCAGGATCGAGGCGAGCAGATGTATAGTTTCCGTACCGACCCCTACAAAATCGGTCTGCATCGAACTGGTTTATATCAGAAATCTTGTAGATTACTCGTCTTTGTCCCGGTATTTGAGCGAAAACAGCTTCACCAATTGTGCTAGTTGCTACTAACGCGCAGACTGCTGAAGACATTAGTGTACTTAGCCAAAATGTTCTGAACATATTTTTCACGTTTTATTTGCTATTAATGGCATTGGGCGTTTTAAGCCTCTACCTAAAGTTAGGTATTTACTTAAAAGCCTTGTAGAGAATTATATTAATATTTTTTATTATTGCCTACTATAAAAAGTATCTTTGGGTATTCATTTTAAAACCTTTTTGTTAGTATAAAAATATTTTAAGTAGCGATGTGGTAGTAAAAAGTAGGAAAAAGCAGGAAAAAGTGGGATAATGGCTACAACATTAACATCTGTATGACCTATGGACGTTCAAGAAGTATTGAAATTAGCTGATGAACTGGCGGTGGACACAACAGGAAAATATTTGGATGACATTCAAAAGGATACACTGCGAGGTATTTGGGAACGCAAGAAATACTTGGAGATAGCAAAAGCTTGCAATTGTAGTGAGACTCACATTAAAAAAGTAGCCTCCAAGTTATTCAGGCTATTCAGAGACAGGCTAACTGATAAAAAATAAAAAAAAACTAACTTTAGAGCAACAATGGAAAGATATGAAATTTCTCAATGTTCTAATTTCGTAAACTTTAATATTGTACAAAAAAGTAACATCAATAACTTCTGCCCAGAAACATCCCACCCTCCCAAAACTCCACAAAACTCACCCCCAACACAAACCTCAAATGAAAACAACACCCAACAAAAACTCGATTTAAGAGATGCACCAGAGCTCAAAACCTTCTACGATCGCCCCAACTCACCCCTCACCGCCCTCGAAAACTCGATCGCCCGCCAAAACTGCCGCCTCCTCACCATCACAGGCATGGCAGGCACCGGCAAAAGTGCGATCGCCCGTCACCTCATCCCCCAAATTCAAACTCAATTCGATCGCATCATCTGGCGCAGTCTCCGCACCTCCCCACCCCTCGAAACCACCCTCAAAACCCTCATTCAATTTCTCTCAAATCAACCAGAAGTTAACATACCCGCCAACACCGATGTTCAGTTATCAATCCTAATAGAAACATTGCGCGAAAATCGCTGTCTCATTATCCTCGATGACGTGCAGCAAATTCTCAGCAGCGGGCAACTTGCAGGAAATTACAAACCCGGATATGAAAATTACGGAACCCTATTTAAACTCATCGGCGAAATTCCCCACAATAGCTGCTTAATCCTTAATAGTTGGGAACCTCCCTCAGACATCATCACATTCACCGACGATAATTCAGCAGTATGTTTATTACAGTTAACCGGTTTAGGTGAAGCAGCAACAGAAATCCTTAGAGAAAAATGTTTGTTGGATGAAGAATCCTGGCCAGAATTGATTAAACTTTATCAAGAGAATCCCCTGTGGTTAAAATTAGTCGCTCAAACCATTAACAACTTATTTGGCGGTAGAGTCTCTCAATATTTAAGCTATCAACCAGTATTTTTAAGCGATGAATTGACACCGATATTGCAACAGCACTATCAGCGGTTGTCGCAAATAGAAAAACAGGCGATTTCGCAAATTAGTAATGAAATCGATCCTATTTCGTTTACCCAATTCATGGCAAAATGTCAAGGTTCGCAGGGCGAATTCTTTAAAGCCATTCAATCTTTAGCAAGACGGGGAATGATCGAAAAATTGAGCTGTGAAACTGAAACCGTTTTCACGATTCCACCTGTGTTAAAACAGTATGTTAAAATGGTTGCAGAATAGTCTTAAATATCTAGCTAAATGAGAGCAAACCATGACCGCAACTCCTACCCAACCTAAGCAGATTCTCAGTTTCGAGCAATTTGTGAAGCAACTTCCCGATGAAGAAGGCCGCTATGAACTTGTCAATGGAGAAATTGTGAAAATATTACCAATAAGACTGCATGAGGATGTTGCTGATTTTCTGATAAAACAATTTGATAGAGAAGTCGATCGCGTTCCGCTCAATTACAGGATATCTGGCAGATTTATGCTGAGGACATTAACCCCGAATGGTAAAGAACAAGGCCGCCATCCTGATGTTACAGTAGTAGACAAAAACCTCTGGGAATCGCAGCCGTTCGCCTATTCAGCCCTAACTGAACCACCACAATTAGTTGTAGAAGTTGTCTCAACAAATTGGGAAGATGATTATATCGACAAGCTGGATGAATATCAGCGGCTGGGAATTTCTGAATATTGGATTGTCGATTATTTAGCTTTGGGTAGCAGAAACTATTTGGGCAACCCGAAAGAACCGACTGTTTTTGTTTACCTGCTAGATGAAAATGGCGTTTATCAAATGACTGCTTACCGAGGGACTGAGCGAATTAGATCCCGAACTTTCCCAGAATTAGCGCTGACAGCAGAGCAAGTATTGGATGTATGATATTTCCAAATCCGGTGGCATCGGAATTGATATTACCCACAGCGGTAGGCGCGTGCGAAGCCGAACCATCAGGACACGGCAGTGCCGTTTCCCTACAATTAATCGGGCCATGCTTGCATCCGATCGAGGGCGAGCAATTATTTTGGGGTAGGGAAACGGCACTGCCGTGTCCTCCGTTGCTCATTGGTTTCAACTTCAACCAACATGCCGCCAAAAAATTAATTCCCTGGCTGAAAAAGCTATCCCGTAGAAAATCCCCCAGGTAGGGAAACGGCACTGCCGTTTCCTTTTCACCAAAGCACCGGCTAAGGAAACGGCACTGCCGTGTCCCTACAGGAATTGGTATAAACTACGATCGCATCGCCTGTTTTTGCTCAGCCTTCAAATCGCGGTTGCTAGCAGCAGCCAACTCCGCATCCAACAGCGTCTTACCAGTCGCCGCCAAATACACATCATCCAAACTCGGCCGAGATTGAGCAATCCCAAAAGTAGGCAATCCCGCATTTTTTAAAGCTTGCTGAATAGTCACCAGCGCGTCGCTTTGCGGTGTTACTACTAAATTCAGAGAATTTCCTTGAGCCGCGTTGACAATTACTTCCTGCACAAAAGGCAAAGATTGCATCAGAGTTTTAGCTTTTTCGGCTTCTTCGATCGGCGAAAACTCCCGAATCCGCAGAGTCACCCGATCGCCCCCAACCCGATTTTTCAACTCCTCCGGTGTGCCCTCAGCAATCACCGTACCCTTGTCAATAATCGCCACGCGATCGGCCAAAGCATCCACTTCTTCGAGATAATGGCTGGTAATCAACACCGTCGTACCTTCCTCCCGCAAGCGGCGCAGGAAATCCCACACCACCACCCGACTTTCAATATCCAGCCCGACAGTCGGTTCGTCCAAAACCAAAACATCCGGCTGGTGCAGCAACCCAGCAGCCAAATCCAAGCGCTTGCGGATACCGCCGGAATAAGTACCCGTCTTTTTATTTTCCCACTCCTCCAAACCGAGGAGTTTCACCATTTCGTCAATCCGCCCTTTAATCGTAGGGCGCGGCAAATGGTAAAGCGCTGCTTGCAGTTGCAGGAGTTCCCGCCCCGTCAGCACCTTATCGAGAGCCACTTCTTGGGCGACGTAGCCGAGTTTTTGTCTGGCAATTCTCGGCTGACTGACAGCAGAAATGCCAGACACTTCAATGCGTCCGCTATCGGGCGCACTCAAAGTACAAAGTACCCGCAGGGTTGTGGTTTTGCCTGCACCATTGGGGCCTAGCAAACCAAATATTTCCCCCGGTTCTACCTTGAAGGAAACATCTTTAACGGCTTCTACAGTGCCGTAGCGTTTCTGAAGATTTTCAATTAAAACGGCGGGAGCCATATATTTTGGGGATGAACTGGTTGTTAATATTTTGACACTTCCGGGCTCAAATTACCGGAATCGTCGATCGACCAATGCGACTGGCTGTGCTTGTAACGATCGCACAATCCTCCTCAACCGGAAACTGCTTATAGTTTTGATTCTTAATACCCGTTTATAAAAGATCAACTTTATAGCGATTCTTAACCCTGATATTCATCAGTAAATTCCCTATCTCTAATCTCTAATCTCTACTCTCAAAATTATGAGTTTTGAGTTAATTATAACTTCTCAGTTAGTAACTCAAAACTCACAATTGTTTAACAAGTAGAGATGCACCCGAAACCTGTTATTTTATAATTATCTCTACCTATAGGCTGATGTGTAGCGCGATTTTGATAATTAACACCGTTATCCAACACATCCAACTTTCGAGCCAAATATTAAACAGCAAAAACTTCCCGACGTGGCAAGTTCTACTTTTAACTCCCCTAAAGAAAGTTGGCGGAGGCGTCTTTAATCGACAATTTTTACCCAACCGCGGCGCACGTTGTACAGCAGTCGGTTGATGATGGCATACTCATCTTCATTCAGCGTTCTTTCTAAGAGTGCAGATCTGAGCTGTCTCCGGTCGTGGCGAGTCACGACGCTGGAGAACATGACCTGACCAAATAACTCTTCGAGTGTCATTTGGGAGACTGACATGATAAACCTCCTAGTTGATTGAGACAGATAAAATTTTCACAGACTGATTGTAATCTTATTATGCTCTCTGCGAGCGACTCCAAAGGCGATCGAAAACATTGACACGGTGTGATTTTTGGGCTAAAAATCTGTGACCGAGACTTTGATAGCCAGTGACTTGGAACTCTTAAATTTGTGATCCTTGTCACTTAACTCAGAAGGAAGAGGGAAGAAGTCAGAAGGAAGAGGGAAAAAGGCCATCAAGCGCGATCGCCAAATCTAAGCTTCGCTTATCGCCCTCAAAAACTCTCCCTCCCGTCCTCATGGCTTCTCAATCTCATTTTCCCCTATGCCCATTTTCCAGCTAATTGAGGCATCGGTCAATAGTCGCCACAACCGACTCGGCCAAATCTTTGAGCGCGTAACCCCCCTCCAAACCAAAGGCGATGCGGCGGGTGATTTGCAGGCAGTATCCGGTGAAAGTACCGTAATCTGACGGAGCCAGAGTCATGCTCGCCAGCGGATCGGACGCAGTAGCGTCGTAACCGGCGCTGACAATCAACAAATCCGGTTCAAATTTTGACAAAAAAGGCACGACAAGAGATTCAAAGGCGCCCAGGTATTCAGCTATGCCGCCGCCCGGATACAGGGGAATGTTCAGCACGTTGTCGTAGGCGCCGCGCTCCTCGGCATCTCCCGTTCCCGGATAGCACGGAGATTGATGCAGGGAACAGTAGGCAATTTGTCGGCAGTTTTCCACCAAGGATTGAGTGCCGTTGCCGTGGTGCACGTCCCAGTCGAGGACGGCGACGCGCTTGATTCCCGGCTGTTCCAGGGCGTAGTGAGCGGCGATCGCAGCATTGGAAAACAAGCAAAAACCCATCGCGCGGGCCTTTTCGGCGTGGTGTCCCGGCGGCCTGGCCAGCACAAAAGCCGGTTCCCCGGCAGCCAGCACTCGATCGACCCCATCGAGCCAAGCACTCGCCGCTAGCAGCGCTACGTCGTAACTTTCAGCAGAAATCGGCGTATCGCCGTCGAGGTAGCCGCCTCCCCGATGAGCCAAATGTTCCACTTCTTTGATGTATCTTTGCGCGTGAACTTTTTTGAGAGCCCAGAACAGTGCTTGTTCGCGCTGCGCCACTGGGGTGGGCAGTTGCCACTCAATTTGAGCCGCCCAGGGAGCAGCTTTCAGAGCGTTGGCGATCGCCGTTAAACGTTCTGGTCGCTCTGGGTGAAGCATTCCAGTCTTGTGCAGCAAGAAATCTTCGGAGTAGATGACGGGTAGCATCAGCAGATTTTAGAGTTGATATTTTAGATTTTAGATTTTCTGTTTACTTCAATTCGGCATTCGGCTTTGTGAAATTAAAATTTCGATCGCTCAACCATTTTAATTTCTTATAGGGCCGTCAAAACAACTAACGAAAGCATGAAAGCCGACCGCCTAAAAAAACCTTTCTAGCTTTTGCCAACCGCTGACCAAATCACCAACTGACAAATTATCAATTGTCCTTGTTTCGTCCCTTAATTTTTCTGGCAACTTTCCCATAAAGTCAAAGGCAAATTGTGATATAATTTTAGGAGTAATTTGCAATATTTGGCAGCTCTACTGAATCCAAACCGATTTTATCGCATTTTTGAGATTTATAGCGGTCAAATTTAAATTTATAACGGAGTTTTTCAACCTATGAGCACCTCTGAGTCGCGGATAATCCCGACGGATCTGGGTAATGAGATGTCCCGATCGTACTTGGAATACGCCATGAGCGTAATTGTCGGTCGGGCGCTACCAGATGCCAGGGACGGTCTCAAGCCCGTTCACCGACGCATTCTCTACGCCATGAACGAATTGGGCTTGACTCCCGATCGACCTTTCCGCAAATGCGCCCGCGTCGTGGGGGAGGTGCTGGGCAAGTATCACCCGCACGGAGATACAGCGGTTTACGACGCCCTGGTGCGGATGGCTCAGGATTTTTCCATGCGGGAACGCCTGATCAACGGTCACGGCAACTTCGGCTCCGTTGACAACGACCCGCCCGCTGCCATGCGTTACACCGAGTGTCGCCTCACAGCTCTGACTAGCGACTCCATGCTGCGCGACATCGACTCGGAAACAGTTGATTTCGGCGACAACTTCGACGGTTCCCAGCAAGAACCCCTCGTACTCCCGGCACGCATTCCCCAAATTTTGCTCAACGGTTCCTCCGGGATTGCTGTGGGGATGGCAACCAACATTCCGCCGCACAATTTAGGCGAAATAATTGACGGTTTATTAGCACTAATTCACAATCCAGCAATTACCGACCTGGAATTAATGCAGTACATCCCCGGCCCGGACTTTCCCACCGGAGGGCAAATTCTGGGGAGAGGGGGCATCCGCGATGCTTACACCACCGGTCGCGGTTCGATTACAATGCGCGGAGTCGCCGGCATTGAAACCATTGAACATCCCGGCCGCCCCGACAAAGAAGCAATTATTATCACCGAATTGCCTTACCAAACAAACAAGGCAGCGCTAATTGAGAAAATTGCCGAACTTGTCAATGACAAAAGATTAGATGGAATTTCCGACATTCGCGACGAAAGCGATAGAGACGGAATGCGCATCGTGATCGAACTCAAGCGCGACGCCTATCCCCGCGTCGTCCTCAACAACCTCTATAAACAAACACCCCTCCAAGCCAACTTTGGAGCTAATATGTTAGCGCTAGTAAACGGGGAACCCCAACTACTTACGCTCTCCCAATTCCTCAATGTCTTCCTAGACTTCCGCATTGAGACAATTACTCGCCGGACTCAATATGAACTCCGCAAAGCAGAAGAACGCGACCACCTTCTGCAAGGCTTATTAATTGCCCTAGACAACTTAGATGCAATTATTCACCTAATTCGCGCCGCTGCCGACTCCGCAGCAGCCAAACAGGAATTGATGGATAATTACGGTCTTTCCGAACAGCAATCCGATGCAATTTTGCAAATGCAGCTCCGGCGTTTGACAGCATTAGAAGCGCAAAAAATTCAGCAAGAACACGAAGAACTGCGAGCTAAAATTGCCGATTTGGAAGATATCTTAGCGCGGCGGGAACGCATCTTAGAAATAGCCGAATTTGAAGCAGTCGAAATCCAAACCAAAATCGCCACTCCTAGACGCAGCGTCATCGAACACGCCGAAGGAGAAATCGATGAAAGAGATTTAATTGCGAACGAACAGGCAATTATTCTGATCACAGAGCAAGGCTACATCAAGCGGATGCCTGTCAGCACTTTCGAGGCCCAAAGTCGCGCTACTCGCGGCAAAGCAGGCGCGAAAATGAAAGAAGACGACGGAGTAGAACATTTCCTTTCCTGCTGCGATCATGACAGCGTTTTGTTCTTCAGCGACAGGGGCGTAGTTTACTCTGTCAAAGCTTATCAAATTCCCATCTGTTCCCGGACTGCCCGCGGCACTCCCGTGGTGCAACTGCTGCCGATTCCTATAGAAGAAAAAATCACTTCTATGGTGTCAGTCACAGAATTCACCAGCGAAGAATACTTGGTAATGTTGACTCGCGGCGGCTACATCAAGAAAACCGCACTTTCAGCTTTTGGCAACATCCGCACTAATGGATTAATCGCGATTTCTCTAGAAGAAGGCGACCAACTGCGCTGGGTGCGGAGAGCAAAAGTTGGGGACAGCATCATCATCGGTACGCGCCAAGGCATGGCAATTCATTTCCGCACCAATCACGAACAGTTGCGCCCTGTCGGCCGCGCGACGCGGGGTGTAAAATCAATGAAATTGCGATCGGGCGATGAGTTGATCAGTATGGACATATTGCCGAGTTCAATTGTTGCCGAAATTGCTGAATTGGAAACTGAAGACTCGGAATTTGAAGGAGCTAATATTGCTCTATTAGAAACTGAAGACTCGGAATTTGAAGGGGCAGAAATTGCTGAATTGGAAACTGAAGATGCAGAATTGGAAGATGAAGAATTAGAATTGCAAGCCGAGGAAATTGAAGGCGAAGAGGTCGAAGAAATTTCGACAGTTAGCAGCGAAGTTCCTTCGGTGTTGGTAATCACCACCAACGGCTATGGCAAGCGGGTTCCTGTTTCTCAATTCCGCCTACAAAGACGGGCGGGCAAGGGATTGACGGCTACTAAATTTAAGTCGAAAAAGGGTAAGGATCAGGTAGCTGCGCTGCGAATTGTCAACGAACATGACGAGTTGATGATCATTACCAACCGAGGTATTATTATCCGTCAGGCTGTGAGTGCAATTTCAACTCAATCGCGCACAGCAACGGGTGTGCGGGTGCAGCGGTTGGACGAGGATGATTCGATCGTAGCTGTGGCTTTAGTGCCGCCTGCTGGTGAAGAATCGATCGAAGAATCGGAATCTGAGGAAGTGGCAGAATAGGCATAGGTTAATAGTTTGTAGGGTGCGCACGGCGCACTGCGCACCTTACTGCTGAATGGTAAAATGCGATCGCCCCTACTCAGAAGTTTTCCCTCAAAAGTCAAAGATTTTTTCCGGTGAGGTAATGATGAGTCAACTCCAAACCAAACTACTAACTGATACCTGGGTTACAGCGACTTGGGATGAATATATAGAAATTATTAAACAGCCGGAGTACGATCGAGCAAAATGCTACTATTACAACGGACAGTTGAGGATTGAAATGGCAGCAGTCGGGCCAGATCATGCTGATGACAACGGAATTATCGTCATCTTAATCAATTTATTTGGCATTGCTAAAGGTATAAAAATGAGACTGCTGGTCAACTGTAGCTACGCCAAAACAGGTGTCAGAGGCGCTCAACCCGATGCTTCTTACTACATCGGAGACCGGGTGCAAACGGCACCTCGCGGCAGTTCTGTAGTGAATTTGGATAGCCTAGTTTCCCCAGATTTAGCAATTGAAATTGCCGACAGTTCTCTCGTTGACGATTTGGGAACCAAAAGAATGATTTATGAAGAATTAGGAGTGTCTGAGTATTGGGTAGTAGACGTACAAAAAGCGCAAGTTATTGCTTTCAAAATAATTGCTAACCGTGGAAGCGAACGGCTGACGGAATCTCAAGTTTTGCCTGGGCTAAAAGTTGCTTTATTAGAGGAAGGTTTGCGCCGCAGTCGCCAGACGGACAATACAGAAGTAGGCAACTGGTTTTTAGAGGAAGTTCGCGGGAATCCTCAATAGTGCGATCGACTGCATTCTTTTTTTAACTGGAGGCTAAAAACCCGGTTTCTACGAGTTTTGTGAACAGGAACGAGAAATATAGGAAGAAACCGGGTTTCTGAGGTCTGCGTGTACCCAAGACTAAGGCAATTCCGTGTCCGGTGCTTGAATCGTTGACAATCGATCCGATAATTGCTATAGCATAATATAACCCTAAAGTTAATAGCAAAAGTCTGTAAAAATGCCTTATTTAACAGCAGCAAACGACATCAAAGCACTCATCGCTAAATTTTCCCAAGCTAAAATCCTGTGGGTTGATACAGAAATAGCAGACTATAAATCCAACCCCAAATTATCTCTGATTCAAGTGTTAGCTGACTCCACAGATTCGACGGGAGATGCCACTTTTCTACTAGATGTCTTGGATCAACCTGAATTGGCCAAAGATTTCATCAACCAAATCATGGTAAATCCAAATATTGAAAAAGTCTTGCACAACGCCAGCTATGACATCCGATTTCTAGGCAATGACGACGCTCAAAATGTCACTTGCACATTAAAAATGGCGAGCAAGATTCCAGCTTACATTCTGCCCTTACCTAATCGACAACTCAAAACTTTAA
The DNA here is from genome assembly GCF_036704615.1 of Microcoleus sp. K4-B3. NCBI lineage: Bacteria > Bacillati > Cyanobacteriota > Cyanophyceae > Oscillatoriales > Microcoleaceae > Microcoleus > Microcoleus sp. K4-B3. Next base: position 69,917 of record NZ_JAUBSF010000006.1, on the reverse strand, counting down.
TAGAAACGCTTTGCGGCATTGCTTATGTAGATAAAACAGAACAAGGCGGCGATTGGGCAAAGCGTCCCCTGACCCAGAAGCAGCTAGAATATGCCAAGATGGACGCGGTTTATTTAGCTGGAGTGCATCGCCGCCTGCTAGAAATCCTTGCCCAATGTTACCCCGAACCCGCAACGGAAAACTTGACAGCATTGGGCGAAAAATATCAGGAAATAGAATCTCAGTGGAAGCCGCTAGATTCAGAAATCACTGAAGTGAAAGAACGGATTAAAGCAGGGATGCTGATCCAAAAGCTCAAAGACAGTTCTTATTTTGAGCTTTCCAGTTCGATAACGATGAAAGTAGATTTTCTCACGCTGGCCAGACTGACGCAAACTGAGGGAATTGAGTTAAATTTTCCGGTAACGCTGACGAAAGAAATTCAAAAACAGTTAGGCGAACTCATCGCCGATCCATCTTTGGAAGTTGAGGAGATTGCTAGTTGGCGGTTGAATTCCAACCTACAGCAGCGGCGAAAATCTACTAAGAAAATTGCCCCGGAACCGGAGAGTGAGGATTTAACAGCATTGGGGGAAAGGTACAAAGAAATTTTGCCTGAATGGAAGTTACTGGATTCAGAAGTTGAGCATCTGAAAGAGCGCATTAAAAAAGCAATGTTGGTGCAAAATAAGAGAAATACTCCCGATTTTAAGTTATCCAGTTCCTCAATTTTGAAGGTAGATTTTGCTAGCTTCGCAAAACTTGCCCTATCTGTGGGAGTTGAGTTAGATTTTATGGTGACGCTGACTCAATATATCCAAAAGCGGTTAGGGGAAGCAATTAACAAAATTGATGTGCAAATTGAGTATATTACGAGTTGGCGGATGACGGCTAAGACTGTGGAAGATGAAGAGGAAGAGATTCCGTTTTAACTACTAAAATATCACGTTTCCTCTTCTTCGCCGCTCAGCGACCCGTCAAAAGCTCTAACTTTTCGGGGTATCTCGCCCCTTTTACTGTGATTTTGGCGGTGGCATCATCGATTTCACGCAGATCCGCAGGCGTGAGTTCGACGGAGACTGCCCCGATGTTTTCGTCCAAGCGATGCAGCTTCGTGGTGCCTGGGATTGGAACAATCCACGGCTTCTGGGCCAGCAGCCAGGCGATCGCGATCTGAGCAGGTGTCGCCTGCTAATCTACAATTAATTTATCATTATATATTGAGTAAAGTCGCAACTAAAATCCACCCAGATATGAAGCCAAAACCAAACAGTACAGAACAATCGGCACAGCATCGCCTGCTCAAAAAGCTGCCAGAAGTTACCATTTTTTTCTGGATTATCAAGTTGCTGACTACGGGAATGGGCGAAACAACTTCAGATTACCTAGCCCATCAGATGAACCCCATTTTTGCGGTCGCTCTGGGGGGAAGTGGATTAGTGATTGCTTTACTAATACAGTTTTTAGTACGGAAATATATTTCCTGGGTCTATTGGTTAGCTATTATTATGGTAGCTATATTCGGAACAATGGCTGCTGATGCTATCCATGTTGTATTAGGTGTTTCGTATCTCCTATCGACTGTAGGATTTTCCGTCGTACTTAGTATTATTTTTGCAGTTTGGTATATGAGCGAGAAGACTTTATCGATTAATCATATTTACACACTTCGGCGCGAGTTATTTTACTGGGCAACCGTTATGGTTACATTTGCGCTTGGCACAGCTGCAGGTGATATGACAGCATCAACTTGGGGTTTGGGGTACTTCACATCAGGTGTACTGTTTGCCTTGTTATTTGCTTTACCAGCGTTCGCATACTGGCGCTCAGGACTTAATGAGGTCGGGGCTTTTTGGCTCGCATATATCCTGACTAGACCATTGGGCGCTTCATTCGCAGATTGGATCGGTAAATCTCAGGATGTTGGTGGAGTAGGCTTTGGTACAGGGCGGATCAGCATTGTCTTAGCTATTCTGATTTTTGGTTTTGTTGCTTATGAGACATACTCGAGCAAAGACAGTTATAGCAATTAATAAATAACTGGATTATTAAGCTCTTATAGAACCCCTTTGACATCTTTTAGAATTTGAATTAGGGTACTCGAAACCAGCTAATCCAAGTATCATGGCTTATTCGAGCGACCTAATCGATGCAGAGTGGAAAATATTTGAATCTGGATCGCCGAAACAGACCGGTTCAGTTCGGCGAGTTCGGCAGGCGTGAATCGAACGGCTGCCGCGCCGATGTTCTCGAGCATGTGCGGCATCTGTGTCGTGCCGGGAATGGGGACGATCGACGGCTTCTGTGCCAAGAGCCACGCCAGCGCGATTTGGGCAGGAGTGGCTTGTTTCCGCACGGCCCAGGTTTTGAGTAAATCCACGATCGCCAGGTTGTGCGGCAGATTTTCGGGCGAGAACCGGGACTCAACGCCGCGAATGTCACCGTCCGCGAACCGGGTCTGGGCGTCAATGGCACCGGTCAGGAAACCCACGCCAAGCGGACTCCAAGGAACAAAGCCGATGCCCAGTTCCTGGCCCAGAGGGATTACCTCTTCTTCCGGCCCGCGCCACAGCATCGAATATTCGTTCAGAACGGCGCTTACGGGCAACTCGGCATGAGCGCGGCGCAACGTGTTCGGCCCCATCTCGGACAGACCCCAGTGCAGAACCTTGCCTTGCGCCATCAACTCCTTGACTGCGCCGGCGACATCTTCAATCGGAACCTGTGGGTCAACTCGGTGCTGGTAGAGAAGATCGATGCGATCGGTGCGGAGGCGCTTGAGCATACCCTCGACGGCCAACTTGATATGACCGGGGCGGCTGTTGAGTCCCGGACGCCGCACGCCAGTTTCGAGATCGATGTTCCAGCCGAACTTGGTTGCGATCGCGACCCGATCTCGGAACGCAGCCACGCCTTCGCCCAAGATTCGTTCCACCTCATGCGGCCCGTAAGCCTCCGCCGCGTCGTAAAAGGTGACGCCCCGGTCAAAGGCTGTGCGAATGATGTTGAACATCTCAGACCGGGTGGGGATAGTCTGTTGATAGGTGCGGCTCATGTTTTGGACGCCAAGTCCGACGGCAGAGACTTCCAGGGTGCCGAGCCTGCGCCGGGCGCCGGGCGTGGATTGCGACGGTGTGTTGGCGTCCGGCGTGTTCTGATCCGTCGCCCGCGCGATGTTGCGAGGCAGCAATGAAGTTGCCGCCAACGCAATGCCGGCACCAAGCACTTGACGGCGACCGGGCAGAACGGGGCCGTGTTTTCCATTTCGACCTTTTCGGTTTTGCATGATTTTTCCTTTAAGGGCAGTTAGCAGCCCTGCTATCGTTCGTTGTTAAACGCTATCTGAACCAAATCAAACGGGAGCGCGGTGATTCTAAATGTCAAGTTTTACGGTACCCAACCGTTTCACCATCTCCGGATCGCGATGGTCGAAGAAGCTGCTCACCTTCGTGTCCAACGTGCCAATCGCATCCATATCTTCAGGACTTAACTCAAAATCGAAAATGCTGAAGTTCTCGACAATTCTTTCCTTGCGAACGGATTTGGGAATCACAACGACTGCTCTTTGTGTCAGCCAACGCAGAATGACCTGAGCCACGGTCTTCTGATATTTGCCTGCTATGGAGCGTAGCAACTCGTTCTCAAAGATGTTGTTTTTGCCTTCGGCAAAGGGTCCCCAGGATTCGATCTGCACCTTGTTTTCTTCCAAGAATTTCTGGGTTTCAATTTGCTGGTTGAAGGGATGAGTTTCAATCTGATTGACCGCAGGAACTACTTCGTTATGAACCATTAGATCCATCAATCGGTCGGGTTGGAAGTTGCTAACACCGATGGCTCTAATCTTGCCTTCTCGATACAGTTCTTCCATTGCTCGCCACGAGCCATAGACATCGCCGTAGGGTTGATGAATCAGATAGAGATCCAGATAATCCAATTGCAATCTTTTGAGCGATCGTTCAAACGCCTTCTTTGTGCTTTCGTAGCCAGCATCCTGAATCCAAAGCTTTGTAGTGACAAATATCTCCTCCCTTGTCACACCACTTTTTTCAATGGCTTTGCCAACGGCTTCTTCGTTTTGATAAGCAGCGGCAGTATCAATCAAACGATAGCCCGCACGGATGGCTTCATATACGCTTCTTTCACACTCTTCGGTGTCAGCGATCTGATAAACACCGAACCCTAAAATGGGCATCTCGACACCATTATTTAGTACAACCTTTTGCATTGTTTCTCTCCAAGTTGTGCTTTTTCCTTCAATGAGCAGTCAGTAACTCTGTTATGGTTCGGGGTTGATCTCTGCCATCCGACCGCAACCAGTCATAATGAGCTGGGTCTGGTTTAAGGGGCGGTTATGCCAGACCCAGAGACTAAAACTGGACTCAGCGACCCGTCATTTGCTCTAACTTTTCGGGGTATCTCGCGCCTTGTACTGTAATTTTGGCGGCGGCGTCATCAATGTCGCGCAGGTCGTCGGGCGTGAGTTCGACGGAGGCTGCCCCGATGTTTTCGTCCAAGCGATGCAGCTTTGTGGTGCCTGGAATCGGGACGATCCACGGCTTTTGAGCCAGCAGCCAGGCAAGTGCGATCTGAGCGGGTGTCACCTGCTTCTGTTCTGCGATGCTGCCAAGCAGATCGATCAGGGCTTGATTCGCCTTGAGAGCCTCCGGTGTGAAGCGAGGCAGAGTGCTGCGGAAGTCGGATCTGTCAAAGGTCGTGTTTTCGTCGATCTTGCCCGTGAGGAAGCCTTTGCCCAGCGGGCTATAGGGGACAAGTCCGATGCCAAGTTCCTCAAGGGTCGGTATCACTTCCGCTTCAGGCTTTCTCCACCACAGCGAGTATTCGCTCTGGAGTGCCGTGACTGGCACAACGGCATGGGCGCGCCGAATCGTTTGCACTCCCGCTTCAGAAAGTCCGAAGTGCTTAACCTTACCTTCCTGAATCAGTTCCTTCACTGTTCCTGCCACGTCTTCGATCGGCACGTTCGGATCGACCCGGTGCTGATAGAGGAGGTCGATCGCCTCAACTTTGAGCCGCTTGAGCGACCCCTCCACGGCTTCCTTGATGTGCTCCGGCCGGCTATTGAGTCCGGGTGAACCCTTCATGCCACGAGGATCGGAATTGGGACTGATGTCGAACCCAAATTTGGTGGCGATCACCACTTGGTTGCGGAAGGGAGCGAGAGCTTCACCCACCAGTTCTTCGTTCAAGTACGGGCCGTAAACTTCAGCGGTGTCAAAGAATGTAACGCCGCGATCGACCGCAGCCCCCAGAAGAGCAGTCATCTCCTGTTTGTCTTTGGGCGGACCATAGGAAAAGCTCATTCCCATGCAGCCGAGCCCGATCGCCGAGACTTCCAGATTGCTGTTGCCAAGTTTGCGCGTTTGCATTGTTTTTCTCCGTTAATGTGGAATTGATAGTGTTCGCCGTCGATCGATCTCGTCGTTGTCAGCCGTCTTCACTGCGATCTGTGCTCACTGTGGAGTCATCGATGTGGGCTGAGGTGGTCTTATGACCCCAGCGAGGCCAAAGATAGAAGAGGTTGAGGAGGATGAAGACCAGCACTGCCAGCCAGGGTAAGACCAGCGCGATCGCGGTGGCGATCGCGTAAACGATCGGTCCGACAAGGAATAAACGTCTGATCTTCCGTACTTTTTTCGCTGTGAGGTGGGTATCGATCAGCCGATACTCGTGAGCCGCGTACCGCCACATGACGTTGACGAAGATACCAATGACGGTCAAGATGCCACCGTAGAACGCAGCGGCAACTGGCTCGTCCGTTCCCCGGTGAAACGCTTCGGCGAGCACGGCGGTTGGGAACGGCAGGAATGCGATCAGCATCAGGTGGAGGACGTTAAGCAGCAATAGCATTCCGTCCACGCGGACAATGTGTTTAAACATGGCGTGGTGGTTGATCCAGATTGCGCCGATCACCAGGAAGCTCACTACGTAGGCGAGGTAAGACGGCCAGAGCTGGAGGAGTTCCGCTCCAAGCGCCGTGTCGGGTGGTGGCACTTTGATTTCAAGTACCAGCAGGGTGATTGCGATCGCAAAAACGCCGTCGCTGAATGCCTCCAAACGGTTGGTATCCACACTCCTCTCCTCTACGAGTAACGATTGCCAAATTTGCGCTTCTGTATGGTTGCTCCTTCCAGGGTCTGCCTCAGTTATTCAGATTTCAGAGATGCCATATCAATACAGAAGCGGTACTTCACATCGGACTTGAGCAGTCTTTCGTAGGCTTCGTTGACCTTCTGGATGGGGATGACTTCGACATCCGCAGTGATGTTATGTTCGCCGCAAAAGTCCAGCATCTCCTGGGTTTCCGCGATGCCGCCGATATTAGAGCCGGAGAGACTGCGGCGGGCCATGATGAGGCTGAATGCCGAGACATCCAGAGGCTTCTCAGGTGCACCGACAAGGGTGATGTTGCCGTCGAGGCCCAGCAGGTTGAGATAGGCGTTGATATCGTGCTTGGCGGAAACGGTGTCGAGGATGAAATCGAAGCTGCCAGCGTGCTTTTGCATTTCGTCGGCATTGCGGGATACCACGACTTCGTGGGCACCGAGGCGGAGCGCGTCCTCTTTCTTGTCGGGTGAGGTGGTGAAGACGACTACGTGGGCTCCAAACGCACGGGCGAACTTCACGCCCATGTGACCCAGCCCACCGAGACCGACCACGCCTACCTTCTTGCCCTTGGTGACACCCCAGTGGCGCAGGGGCGAGTAGGTTGTAATCCCAGCGCAGAGGAGTGGCGCGACTCCAGCGAGATCGAGGTGGTCGGGAACGCGCAGAACAAAGCTTTCATCGACGACGATGCTATCGGAGTAGCCACCATAGGTGACGCCTCCAAGATGTTTATCCGTGGAGTTGAAGGTGAGGGTCAGGTTCGAGCAGAACTGCTCAAGCCCAGCTTGGCAATGAGGGCAGGTACGGTCTGACTCGACCATGCAGCCGACTCCAGCTAGATCTCCGGGCTTGTACTTGGTAACTGCCGAGCCGACCTTGGTGACACGACCAACGATCTCATGACCGGGGACAATTGGATAGACCGTGGACACGAGGCTGCTCCACTCGTTACGCACCGAATGGAGGTCGGAGTGGCAGATGCCGCAGAAGAGGATTTCGATCTGTACGTCGCGATCAGTTGGGTCGCGCCGCGCGATCTCGGTAGAGGACAGAGGTGATGTTGCACTGACTGCGGAATAAGCCTTCGTGTTGTACATAAATTGATGCTCCTATTGGTTTACGTTTGACACCTGGTATTGCTCGTCGCTGACCTGTTCCAGCCAGTCCACAGTCTTGCCGTCGAGTTCTGAATGATGATGCTTCTCGCGCGATCGCTAGAATGAACCGTCTGTTGATTTCGATAGCTCTTCATGGGCGCGCATCGCCTGCAACCGTTCCTCAACAGCCGGGGCGATCGCCGCGAGGGCATCGCTTCCGGCAACAAACAGCTTCGGCGGATTCTCCATCCCGGCGATCTTGACCAGAGCATCGCCTAACTTTGCCGGATCGCCCTGCTGCGTGCCGTTGTAGGCCGACCACGTATCCTGGACGTTGCCCTCGGCGGCATAGTCTTCGATGGCGTTGCTGGGCCATCTGACATTCTGGTCATCCAGAAGATCGGTGCGGAAGAAGCCTGGTTCGACGAGCGTGATCTTGATGCCGAACCGCTCGACCTCGGCCGCGACCGACAGCGAAAGTCCTTCGATGGCGAACTTCGATGCGGCGTAGGCGGCGCAGTGCTTAAACCCGACCACGCCAGCAACGGAGCTGATGTTGATGATGTGGCCCGATCGCTGCTGACGCATAATCGGGAGCACGGCGCGCATGACGTACACCACACCATAGAAGTTCGTAGCAAACTGGCGTTCGATGTCGGCTGTGGTCATCTCTTCAAAATTACCAAGCAGGCTGTAGCCAGCATTGTTAACTAAAACGTCGATGCGACCGAACCGCTTCACCGCCTCCTCGACGGCTGTTTTCGCCTGTATCTCGTCGGAAACATCTAACTGGACAAACGCAAGATTCTCGTTAGTAACGTCGCGCAAGGCTTTACGCACTTTGTCGAGGTTTCTTCCGGTCGCGACGACCCGATCGCCAGCCTGTAATGCTGCCTTGGCGATTCCGGTTCCGATACCGCTGCCGGCACCTGTGATCGACCAGACTTTGTTCATAGTCGTACTCCTTTCAACGGCGAATCTCTTGCCCAATCAAAACCGAGTTTTCTGTTAAATAAAAATCCAGAATGCTTACAATTCGCCGAAATGGTTTTTCATTGCTTTAGCCTCATTCTAAGAATCCTCAAGGGCAAGCAATAGAACGATCGTCTAAGATTGTTGTACAATCCTGCAAACTTAGAAATGAACGCTGCCAAACCGAGTGAAAAGCCCGATATGGAGTTAATGAACGACCAGCAGGCAAAGCGCGAGGCAGACAGAACGCAAGCCAACAGAGACGAACTGACTGAGCGGATTGCACAGGCGATTCGTCAGGATGGGACGGTTGAGCCGCTGAAAGGATTGCACTTCAACCGCTCCTCCTCCCCTTCAGAATGCATTCATAGTGTCTCTATCCCTGCTTTTTGTGCGATCGCTCAGGGCAGCAAAGAAGTGCTTCTGGGCTGCGATCGCTATCAGTACGACCCTTTGCATTATTTGCTGGCTACGGTCGAACTGCCGATCGCCAGCCAAATTCTGGAAGCGTCTAAGGCGCTACCGTACCTTAGCCTTCGCCTCGATCTCGACCCCACACTTGTCGGTTCAGTCATGGTTGAGGCGGGCGATCCCTCACCACAAAGGGATGCCAATGTCAAAGCGATCGACGTAAGTCCGTTGGATGCAAATCTTTTGGACGCTGTGGTGCGGCTCGTCAGGCTTCTAGATTGCCCTGCTGAAGCTAATGTTCTGGCACCGCTGATTAAGCGGGAAATCATTTACCGACTCCTGATGGGAGAGCAAGGTGGTCGGCTGCGTCATATTGCAGTTCTGGGTGGCTCTACCCACCAAATTGCTAGAGCCGTCGATCGACTTCGTAAAGACTTTAACCAGCCACTTCGGATTGAAAGCATCGCACGAGAGCTGGGAATGAGTGTATCGAGCTTCCACCATCACTTCAAGTCTGTCACTGCCATGAGTCCCTTGCAGTTCCAGAAGCAACTGCGGCTCCAGGAGGCTCGCCGTCTGATGCTGGGGCAAAACCTTGACGCTACCAGTGCAGCCTACCGTGTGGGTTATGACGATTCCTCGCACTTCAACCGAGAGTACAAGCGGCTCTTTGGTATACCACCGATGCGCGATATGGAGCGGCTGCGAGAAGCTGCTAGGCAGATTGCGAGTTCAACATGATCTCCTCAAGATGCCCTAATCTTGCCAGAAATCGCTAAAACATTGTGGAGACTGCTCTGTGTCGCGCACCGTTCTCCTCCTTTCTCTGTGTCCTAGTCTCGTTAGTTAAGTCGCGGCGCTATAATTTAATTAAGTATTCACTCTCTGCCAGTTAAGATACAAAAATATTATGGACTATCATTTGTTATCGAATAAGCTTAAAGAATCTATTGTATTAGCTACTACTTTAAGTGAATTATTGTTGAATAATCAGAAAAATTTAGGTACAAGCCCAAGCGAAATTGATCTGCTTAGAGTGACTCTATATCGCAGAACACTACTAATTAGTGAGGCTATCTCTAAACTATTACCTGTTTCAGAAACAGAAAATTTTAGTGTGGCATCAATTGGAAGTTTAACAAGAGTCTTAGTTGAATCTTATAGACCATTTTATTATTTAACTATTGAAAATATCAAAGAGGAAGAACGTGACTTTAGATACTTGCTTTTTAAAGTTTACTTTTTTATTGAACGTCGCTACATGATTGAGGCAATTAGGAATGGCAATAACTACCCGGATCTGCAAACTGACTTAGTAGAGAGCAAAAAAAAGATAAGAAATCACAGTTACTATAAATTTTTAAGTACAAAAAATAGTCAACATATTTACGGCACGCTGGTTCAATCAATTGAAGATACAGAAAAAAACGGAAATAAAAAGAATATAGAATTTAGTCAGGGTTTCATGGAGAGACTTACGAGATGGAAAGGTTGTTTTAAAACTGACCAAACTATATTATTGGAACGTCTAGCAACATATGTTTCTGTGCCTTTTTCGGATAAAGAGGAGAAGATAGGAAACAGATTCGATAAATTCTTTAATAAGCTAATGTCAAACTATGTACATTCTAGTGCTTTTGCTATAAGTATGGAACATAGCAGTAATTTTCAACTCAATGAAGAAGTTAAATTTTACCTAAATCAAATGGTTTCTTGTTGTATTTTTTATATTATTATAGCCACGCTGGATTTACTCGAATTATGTCAGTTATCTCAAAATAATGACTTAATTCAAGAATGCGAAAAAGCTAAGGATGGAACGTTCGTGTTTTTGGACATTTTGATAGGGAGGTGTACTTCTGCCGAGACTAATTCATAAAAGTAATCGTTGCAGTCGCTGCTTACAGTGGGCTGCACATCCCGGCTCCCAGCCAGCAAAAGCGGGAGGTAAGGAGGTAGAAACAGAGTGTGATCGCTGTGTTTGTGGCGATCGCCTCCTGCCCTTAAAAAGGGGGTAAAAATGCTACAGGACGCGCTTTTATTAAATAGCTGGAGGATTGGCTTAAGGATGTTGAGTGGTAGGGCGATCGCTCCTTTCGTCTTGGCAACCTAACACTTGTCCCATCTACCTATTTCCTAGTCGCCACCGCTGCGCCTTTGCGGTTCATTTCAATCACCCATATTTGAGCAAGGTGGGCAAATAATGCCCACCCGATAGCGGTTCTCAAGCGTGGTGAGGTATGGGGGCGATTCCTATGCCTATGCCCTATGCCCTATGCCCTATGCCCTATGCCCTATGAGTACCTCATGTTACTGAGAAAGGCTATAATTCCTACTTCCCTACCGTGAAATACTCAGTCTTAGCATACACGCTAATAATGCAGTCTCCCACTTCAAAAAACATCCCCTCTTGCTCATCTTTAGAAAATTGCAAGTTGCCGTATTTAGAATTAATTTCCTCAGCAGTCGCCGCTTTTGCCTCCATTTCATCCGGGATAAGTCCGGTAGAACCGATATAGAAAACCAGCGGTGAAACTTTTTCCCTGTACACTTTTTCGGCATAAGCTTCCAGTCGCTCATTCGCATTAGCTAAAGCAGCGACAAACTCCTCTCGCTTGACATCTTCTCCCTGCCATTTCGCTTGCAAAAGGCGCAGCAAACTATCTGCACCCACTTTGGCTAAAGTAGCGCTAACAATTCCGTTATCTTCCAACCCGAGAAACTCATCGAAAATCAGTTTCATCAAGTCGTCAACTTTGGTGATTTTTGTTCGGGATGACAGGGTTTTGTGTGCGAAGACAACAGGCTCATCTAACGTGATGTCAAATGTCGGTTTTGCTAGCTTTTCGCCCGTGTTTTTGTGGTAAACTTCATAAAGGCGATCGAGAAATTTGTTGGCAGAGTGCAATTTGCCCAAGTTGAGGATGTTTTTGCTGCCGAGGTCGATTTTGTAGCTGACTCGCGAATCTACTGAACCGTTGGCGATCGCACTTTTTAAATCTGTGTATTCCGTCGTCGTCGGAAAATTGATGTAAAGGCTTTTTGACAGATAATGCTGTTTCAATTCTTCCAATTGTTCCGCAGTGTAAGCCTCGGATTCCTCCTTCAAATGAGCCGAGAGAATGCTAGAGAGAATTTTGATTTCTGCGAGTTCCTCAAACACTCCGTCAAGGCTGCCGTAACGCCCGTCAAAAGGCACGAGGGGCAAAGTCTCTAACTTAATATCGTACTCTGAACGGAAGTCAAATTCTTGCACAGGCGAACCGTCTTTTTCAAGGATACCGCATTTTTTGAGCAAATCAAACACTGGTTTGCTGCTGATTTTGGTTCGCAGCGACTTGATATTAACTTCGCCGTCGCTGACAATGGTATAATTGTTGAAAGTATTGAGGTCTGTAACTAGAATTCCCGCCACTTCTGCGATTAAAGTTCCATCCTCAACTTTTACCAGCTTAGCTTTCCGGGTAATCAGCATATTGATGGTAGCGGTATTTTGATTGATGGCAAATGAACCCATTTGCACGTATTCGTCACCATCCAAGAATTCAGTTTTCAGCCAAGGCTTGACAAGGTTGCCGTTTTCGTCTCGCTTTCCCTCAATTCGCTTCAAACCTTTTCGCTGATAATTTTCTTGCAAGTGTTTCAAGTTGATGATGATGCTGTTGCTGTTTTCCTCCAATATCTTGATTAACTCCAGCAGGGAAATTTTATCGCTGACTTTTACCCGATCGCCAATTTCATGATTTTTCAACACCTCAGGCGCAAAAACAGCCTGTTCCAAATCTTCCGTAAACTCGGCTATTTGGGCATTTGTCAAAGCTTTAGCGTGTTTTTCCGTCAAAGTAGCGTCGAAGGTACTCGCCAGCGCATACTTAGCCGTATTTAAATTGCCGTCAGCGAGGTTAGCTTTCGCAAAAACAAACACCGACTCATCAGTTTGAGCAACGGGAACATCTAGTTTGTCATACTCATCTTTGGCGACTTTCTGATATTTGTAAAACAGTCCCCGATCGTCTGCTTTCAGCCCGCAGATTTTCAGCGTGCTCGATGAACCGTTGATTTTCTTGCCACTTTGGGAAACAAAAACTTGATAATCATATTCCTTAATTAACGGTTCTTCCAGCGGAGGTGCAACGGAACTGCCTAAAAGTTTTGTGCTGTCGTAAAGAGCATCATAAACCATTTTGACTTCGCCAGCGCGGATGCAATTCCCCGATAACGTGTTGGCGATTTTGGAGAGAAGTTTGAAGTCAGCAGAGGCATAGGATATCGTGTTGGCAAACACATCCATGTCTTTTAGTTCTTCGCAAATTTCCCCTAGTTTTGCAGCTTCGGAATTGGCACTGGGGTCATTTGCATAGCCGTCTGTGTGCAAATTTATCGCTGTCATTTCTCCCGCTTTAATCAGACATTGAGCGAGTTGCATCGACTGCGATATGCAGGTACTGCCAGCCGTGTGGATTTTTTGAATTTCTTTGATGTATTGAGAGTCAAATTTCAGCACTTCTTGAATGGGAATTCGCTGGAAATGACAAATTACGTCCCGATTGCTAGCATAGGAAATCAGGCTGACAATTAGCTGGTAATTGTTGTATTCGTCTAAGGTCAAAAGCTTGATTAGGGTTTCTTTCAGCGGTTCTAAGTCATAATACATTGAGCCGGAACGGTCGATGATGATGATGCTGTGAGCGACGGATTTTTCTGGGATATCACCGGGCTTTCTTTCTAAATTAATGCGATCGACTAGATAGAAAGCCTTTGCGTTTCCGGCAAAATTGTAGAGGGTAAACTTGGTGCGAGTATTGGAGGCTGCTTGGCTGCTGGAACTTTTGACTTGAGATGATTGTTTTGCTTGCCGTGCCATAGTTTTAACCTATGTTGATTTATTCCTCAACTTAATCATGACACGCGCTTCTGGGGATGTCAAGGCCTGTGTAGAAAATTATCTGCGAAGCTGAATAAGCATTAATATTTAGCGCTGCGCTGCCAGGGAAAACTGCGGCGGTAGGCTAAAGGTGGGCTGTTTTAGCAAAAGTAGTGGATCTGCGTAAGTCGTTTAGTAAATATTTAGTCAATCATGGTTTATTTAGAAAATCCGCTGCTCAAACTTTATCTAAATGTGTTCGGATGGGTGGCGTTGGGATTTTTTCTCGGCCGCCAGCTACCGAGAAGCTATTCTACATATTTAGCCAAGTTTCTTTTCTTCTTTGGCACGCCATTGAGCATTGTTGCTTTCATCCGCAGCGCCAATTTATCTGGCGCTATTTGGATGGCGCCGCTGACAGCTTGGCTGGCAACTATAGCAGGTGGAGGACTCGCTTGGATTTTGATAAATTTTGGGGTGGGCGAGGAACGTCTCAATAATCTTAATCGGATTATCGAAAATAGCCCGGCAGAAAACACCGCTTGGAGTTTGCCCACTCAAGGCAGCTTCTTATTGGCAACGATGGTGGGTAATACGGGTTTTTTAGGCATTCCCGTCACCTTGTCCTTATTAGGGTCGGAACACTTTGCATGGGCGTTGTTTTACGACTTGCTAGGCACTACCATGGGAATCAATATACTGGGAGTTGCTATTGCTTCTCACTGCGGTAAAAGCGATCGCCGTCAGAGTTGGTTAATTCCCCTGCGGGCAATTTTTCAGAATCCGGCACTGTGGGCTTTTGGTTTAGGATTTGTCTCGCGCAGCTTGCCGCTGTCGGCACAAATCGCAGAATTGTTAACAACAGGTGCTTGGACGGTAATTACTTTAGCTTTAATTACGATCGGGATGCAGTTGAGCAAGTTGAATTCCTTGCACAACCTCAAACAAGTTTTAGCTTGTCTGGGGATTAAAATGTTGTTAATTCCCTTGGTAATTGGCACGGGATTAACGTTTTTGGGGCTCGCGGGCGCGCCGCGACTTGTGCTAGTGCTGCAAATGGCAATGCCTCCTGCTTTTGGTACTACATTGCTGGCAGAAGCTTTCAATCTCGATCGCGAATTAGCCGTAACTGCGATCGGCATTGGCTGCGTTAGTCTATTATTCACTATTCCAATCTGGATGTGGCTATTTAATTTTTAATGAAAATAGAATTTGTTTAGTAGAAAAAGTGCAGTTTAGTGAGCGCGGTCACTAATTTTAAGTGATTTATGTCATATAAATTGTACTTAAAAATCACGGGAGTTGAAAACTCTATTTCCTTCTGTTAAGCTACAAAGAGCCTACAGATGAGGCAGATAATAAAAGTATGACAACTCAAAATTTTACACTGACAGGTTATCAAACTCTCGATCGCATTTACTCAGGAACTCGCACCCTGGTTTATCGAGCTTTCCGCACTGGCGACAAACAACCAGTAGCCATCAAAGTCTTGCGCAGCGAGTATCCCAGCTTCAGCGAACTGGTGCAATTTCGCAATCAGTACACGATCGCCAAAAACCTCAACTTGCCAGGAATCATCGAAACCTACAGCTTGGAAACCTACCAAAACAGCTATGCGCTGGTAATGGAAGACTTTGGGGGAATTTCTCTGAATGAATGGATGGAACAAGGGGAAACAGCCCCGACTCTGAATGAGTTCTTGCAAATGGCGATCGACCTGAGCAATACATTAGATATACTCTACCGCCACCGGATAATTCACAAAGACATTAAACCAGCCAATATTTTAATTAATCCGCATACAAAACAAGTCAAACTCATTGACTTTAGTATTGCATCTTTGCTGCCAAGGGAAACTCAAACCCTGATGAATCCTAACGTGCTGGAAGGGACACTCGGCTATTTGTCTCCCGAACAAACGGGAAGGATGAATCGGGGGATTGACTACCGGACAGACTTTTACTCTTTGGGGGTGAGTTTTTACGAATTGCTGGCGGGACAATTGCCGTTTCAATCCAACGATGCGATGGAATTGGTACACTGTCATATTGCCAAACAACCGCTATCACTGCATGAAATAAATCCCGCAATCCCGCCCGTCCTCTCGGAGATTGTCAGCAAATTAATGGCAAAGAATGCCGAAGACCGCTATCAGAGTGCGTTGGGACTGAAATTCGATTTAGAATTTTGTTTGAAGCAACTTGAAGAAAACGGTAGGATAGAGAGTTTTACGATCGCGCAGAGGGATGTGGGCGATCGCTTCCTCATACCCGAAAAACTCTACGGTCGCGAAACCGAAGTTGCCGAATTACTCGCAGCATTCGATCGAGTAGCAGGTTTTTCCCAGCAGGCATCAGAAAAGGGTGGAGGCTGTGAGTTAATGTTAGTCGCGGGTTTTTCTGGGATTGGGAAAACTGCAATTGTCAATGAAGTTCACAAACCAATTGCCCGCCAGCGCGGCTATTTCATCAAAGGCAAATTTGACCAATTTAACCGCAACATTCCTTTCTCAGCTTTTGTCCAAGCATTTCGAGATTTAATGGGACAACTGTTGAGTGCAAGTGACCAGCAGTTGAAAAACTGGCAAACTCAAATATTGCAAGCAGTGGGCGATAATGGACAAGTCATTATTGAAGTAATTCCCGAACTAGAAAAAATTATTGGGCCACAACCGCCCGCACTAGAATTATCAGGAACTGCGGCCCAAAATCGGTTTGATTTGCTGTTTCAAAACTTTATTCACGTGTTCACAAAACCAGAACATCCCCTGGTGATGTTTTTGGATGACTTGCAGTGGGCTGATTCCGCCTCGCTGCGGTTAATGCAACTGCTGGTTTCCGAGTCAGCAACCGGCTATTTATTAGTAATTGGTGCCTACCGAGATAATGAAGTGTTTGCAGCACATCCGTTGATGCTGACACTGGATGCAATGGCAAAAGCTGGGGCGACGGTGAATACTCTGACGCTGGAACCGTTGAGCTCAGAAAGTCTAAATCATTTGGTTGCTGATACGCTCAATTGCGATCCATCTTGGGCAAGACCTTTGGCTGATTTGGCGGCACAAAAAACCCAAGGAAATCCCTTTTTTGCAACGCAGTTTCTCAAAGCACTGCATCAGGATGGGCTGATTGAGTTTGACCGGGTTGCTGGTTATTGGAAGTGCGATATTGTGCGAGTTCGGGAGGCAGCGCTGACGGATGATGTGGTCGAGTTTATGGCGTTGCAGTTGCAAAAATTGCCGCCGGGGACTCAGAATGTGTTGAAGTTGGCTGCTTGTGTGGGGAATCAGTTTGATTTGGGGACTTTGGCAGTTGTCTCCCAGCAACTGGAAACGGAAACGGCGGCGGATTTGTGGAAGGCTTTGCAAGAGGGGTTAATCCTGCCTGAAAGTGAAGTCTACAAGTTTTATATGGGGCGAGAAAGACAGGAGGAGGCACAAAATTCGGAGGTGGTGAATTACAAGTTTTTGCACGATCGCGTTCAGCAAGCTGCCTATTCTTTAATTCCCGAACAAGAGCGATCGCGTGCTCATTATCAGATTGGACAATTGCTGATCCAGCAAATTTCACCCGCAGCTATCGAAGAGCAAATTTTTTCAGTCGTCAATCAGTTGAATTATGGTATTGCGCTGATTGAAGACCAAACAGAACGCGACGATTTGGCACAACTCAACCTCACGGCTTGCCGCAAAGCCAGAGGCGCTACTGCTTATCAAGCTGCTCGCGAGTATGCTGCGATCGGGCTAAATTTGCTTGGAGAGAGCGCTTGGCAACGACAGTACGAGATGACCTTGAACTTGCACGAAATAGCCGCAGAATTGGCTTCACTCTGTGGTGAATTTGACCAGATGGATCGGTGGATTGACACTGTGATTCATCATACCAGCACTCCCCTAGAGCGAGTGAGCGTTTATATCGTCAAAATTCAGGCATTAACGTCCCAGAACAAGTTTTTAGAAGCAATTGCTATCGGTTTGTTGAGTCTCAAAGAATTAGGAGTTGAATTGCCCGATAGCCCTACATCAGAAGATATTCAGCAAGCAGTGCAGGAAATTAATAGCTCGATCGGCGATCGACCTATTGAAGAGTTATTTCATCTTCCAGCGATAGTGGATTCCCAAAAGCTGGCCGCTATGCAAGTTGCGGCAAGCATGGGGTCAGCTTGTTATCTGGTCGGTTCGTCTTTGTTTGCGCTGCTGACTGCCTTACAGGTAAATTTATCTATCCAATATGGCAACAGTCCTACTTCAGCTTATAGCTATAGTGGTTATGGCATTGTTCTCAACAACTTTAACTTTCTACAAGATATGACGGTAGCCGATCGGTTTGGTCGATTAGCTTATCGTCTTGCCAGTGGCGCGGATGCCAAAAATATTCGCTCTGCAACTTTTGCTGTGATCGGACTCTGTTTGTACCATCGCAAATCGCATTTGCGAGAGACTCTCCCCATTCTTCAGGCAGGCTATCAAGCCGGATTAGAAACAGGCAATTTAGAATTTGTCGGGCATAATGGGCATGGATTTTGTCTAAATTCCTACTGGTGCGGTCAATCTTTGGCAGAACTTGAGCCCCAAATTCGGGCATACCGTCAGCAATTACTCGACCTGAACCAACTAACCACGGCAAATTATTGTTCGCTTTTTTTGGAAATAACGCTGTTTTTATTGGGTAATCCAAACAAGTTTGAGATTTCCTTTGAACAGGAGGGTGATGAGGAGAAGCTGATTTCTCAGTCGCTTGCTTCTAACGATTTGTACCGACTCTCCAGCTTCTATATATACAGGGCGACGTTGAGATTCCTGTTTGGAGAAATGGCTGGGGCAGCAGCAGATCTCGATCGAGCAAAACAATATATAGGGGGAAGCTTAGGAATGACTTGCCAAGCTGGTTTATATTTCTATGACTCACTTATAGCCCTTGCCACTGCTCCTGAGTCCAAGGCTGAGTTAGAAATGCAGTGGCAACGAGTTCACGAAACTCAAACGAAGTTGCAGCATTGGGCAGAACACGCCCCCATGAATTATTTGCATAAGTGGCAGTTGGTAGAAGCAGAGAAGTACCGAGTTGCCGGAGAGAGGGCAGAAGCTATTGAACTTTACGATCGCGCGATCCTCGGAGCGAAAGAAAACGAATACATCCAAGAAGAAGCCCTCGCTAACGAACTAGCAGCTAAATTCTACCTCGATTGGGGCAAAGAAAAAGTGGCGCAAGCCTATATGCAACAAGCCTACTACTGTTACGCTCGCTGGGGTGCGAAAGCCAAAGTCGATGACTTAGAAAAACACTATCCCCAACTTCTTGCTCCCATATTGCAGGCAAGAGAAAATCGTTGTGAACTTAGCGATACCCGCATCCAAACTATCAATAAATCGTCAATTTTACATCAAACCTTCCTCACAACTCAATCTAGCAGCAGTATTTCCAAAACCCTCGATTTTGCGTCTATTTTTAAAGCCGGCCAAGCTCTATCAAGTGAAATTAAATTAGAAAAATTGCTGGCTGCACTGATGTCGGTGGTGATGGAAAATGCCGGGGCAAAAAAAGCAGCTCTGTTGTTGCTTAAGGATGGGAATCTCGCGCTCGAAGCTGTAGCCTCCCTCAATCAAGATGTCATCTCAATATCTGTACCGCTGTCAGCCAGCGACGAGGTTCCCGCTGCTTTGGTCAACTATGTTAAGCGGACTGGGAAAACTGTGGTTTTAGATAATGCTGCAGCACAAAACGATTTTATTGCCGAGCCGTATTTGATGCAGGAAAAGCCCAAAAGTGTGCTGTGCGCGCCGATTTTAAATCAGGGTAAATTAATCGGGTTGCTATATCTAGAAAATAACTTGACAATTGGTGCATTTACAGACGATCGCACTGAAGTTATCCAACTTTTGTGCGCCCAAGCGGCTATCTCTCTAGAAAATGCCCGCTTGTACCAACAATCTCAAGCTTATGCACAAGAATTAGAGCGATCGCTCCTTGATTTGCAGCAAGCACAGTTACAGATCGTGCAAAGCGAAAAAATGTCCGCCTTGGGAAATTTAGTAGCGGGAGTTGCCCACGAAATTAATAATCCTGTCGGCTTTATTAGCGGCAATATTGAGGAAGCAACAACCACAATCAAAGATGTGATTGGTCACTTAAAATTATATCAAGAAAAACTGCGAAATCCCGGCGATGAAATCGAAGAAGATGCTGAGGATATTGATTTAGAGTATGCTTTAGAAGATTTGCCAAAGATGCTGTTGTCGATGAAAGTGGGATGCGATCGCATTCGCGGCATTAGCACCAGCCTCCGCACCTTCTCCAGAGCCGATAAAGACTACAAAGTTCCCTTTAATATCCATGAGGGCATTGACAGCACCATCTTAATTTTGAAACACCGGCTGAAAGCCAACGAACACCATCCTGCGATCGAAGTCGTCACAGACTACGGCAATCTCCCGGAAATCGAATGCTTTCCCGGTCAACTTAACCAAGTCTTTATGAACCTGCTTGCTAACGCGATCGATGCCCTAGAAGAATCAAACCAAGGACGCAGTTTCGAGGCGATTAAAGCAAATCCATACTGTATCACTGTTCGTACCAGTCAGTCGGGCGATCGGCACATCAAAATTCAGATTGCCGATAACGGTGCGGGCATGACAGAAGCCGTGAAACAGCGGATTTTTGACCATTTGTTTACAACGAAGGCAGTAGGAAAAGGCACAGGGTTAGGATTGGCGATCGCCCGCCAGATTGTAGTCGAGACCCACGGCGGAACAATTGAGGTGAATTCCCATCAGGGAGAGGGAACTGAATTTGAGATAGTGTTACCTGTTACCGAATAAAAGTATAAGACATCCGTCCTACCATTTTAGATTTTAGATTTTAGATTGAAGAATTGGGAATGACAGATGACCTAATGATTTGGCTCTTGCCTACAGTTGCATTCTTGTTTCAAAGTGGTATCAGAAGTAAAAATTTGAGGAGGAGGAAGAATGAAAAAGGTTATTCATTTTTCATTCTTCCTCCTTTTGTTTGTCGAGTTTGAGTTCCTTGAGTCCGATCGACTAATTTGTATTTGAAAAAATCCATAATAACTAAATTAGATTGCCGATCGGGGATTATACCAGCCCCGATCGCAACTGCGGACACGGGCAAAACTTTCATCGCCCCTTCGCCAGATTGCCAAAATCTCAATTATGCTAACCTAGGCAAGCAGCAATCCCTTGTCACGAAGGCGATTAACATAATTTCAAACAATTTATTTTATTGAGGACCGGTGTATCCCCTATGGCAAACCTGATCGGCACAGACAGCAACGACTTTATTCTAGGAACTCCGCTGAGCGATCGAATTCGCGGCTTAGATGGCGATGACACGCCCCTGGGTGCGGGAGGAGATGACACCCTAGACGGCGACGCCGGCAACGACCAGCTTCTAGGAGGTGATGGGGCAGATTCGCTGATTGGGGGTGAAGGAAATGACGAACTTATTGGCAACCAAGGCCGCGATTTTGCTTCCGGCGGGAACGGCGACGACTCGATTCGCGGCGGTTTGGGCAACGACATCCTCGAAGGCAACGACGGGATAGACAGCGTGGTGGGAGACGCAGGGGACGACTTAGTTTTTGGCAACGCAGGCTTTGATGTGATTGCCGGCGGTACTGGCAACGACACCCTCACAGGGAGTGACGGCGACGATTCCGTGTTCGGGAATGCTGATGAGGACTTTCTCTACGGGAATTTTGGGAACGATTCTCTCAACGGCGGTAGCGGCAGGGATCAACTGTTGGGCGGTGAGGGCAACGATTACTTGAGTGCCAGCGACGGCGACGACACTTTGTACGGCAATGCCGACAACGATTCGCTCTTCGGAGACGCTGGTAACGACCAGATATTCGGCGGCAAGGCTGACGATACAGCTTTTGGCGGCACAGGTTCCGATACGATTCGCGGGGATGAAGCCGACGACTCGGTACTGGGAGATGAAGGCAATGACTTCCTGTTTGGTGGCAAAGGTAATGATGCTCTCGACGGCGGTTTTGGCGATGATTCCTTGGCCGGAGGTATCGGCGACGATACAATTTTGGGCGGTTTCGGCAATGACAATTTATTTGGAGCAGAGGGTAATGATTCTCTGATCGGAGGTGAGGGTTCGGATACTCTGACTGGCGGCAGCGGCAGCGATGTCTTTGGATTGGGAGCCGGGCCTGGCAGTTTGGCTTTAATTACTGATTACAATGAGGCAGAGGATTTCTTTGGACTGCCGAGCAATTTATCTTTCGCTCAACTGCAAGTTCGGCAAGGTAACGGTGCAAATATCAGGGATACAGTAATTACGACGCTCGACGGCAAGCTTTTAGCAATTTTGACAGACACTCCGGCGGCGCTGCTCGATGCCAATGATTTTATCGCTGTGACTGGGACGGTTACCCCCAGGCCAACCACAACTACAACTACAACTACAACTACAGTTACAACCACAATTACAGATCCAACTCTAACTCCAACTCCGACTCCGACTCCGACTCCAACTCCAACTCCGACTCCGACTCCGACTCCGACTCCAACTCCGACTCCGACTCCGACTCCGACTCCGACTCCGACTCCAACTCCAACTCCAACTCCAACTCCGACTCCGACTCCGACTCCGACGCCGACTCCCACAGCAGCACCGACTCCGACGCCGACTCCGACTCCCACAGCAGCACCGACTCCGACGCCGACGCCGACTCCGACTCCCACAGCAGCACCGACTCCGACTCCGACGCCGACTCCGACTCCGACTCCCACAGCAGCACCGACTCCGACGCCGACTGCTTCGAGGATTCCGACTCCGCCGACAGTTAGCGTGCCTGATTCGCCCCTGCTGTCAATTAGTTCGATCGCCCCGACGCAGACTCCCGGACTATTGCCAATGCCCGGGCAGACGCCGATATTCCCGACGGTGCCGAACCCGATACCCTTACCTCCTACACCTTTTGGGTTCTAGGCGCGATCGCGCTGCTCAGTTATGAGTTTGTGAGTTTTACATAAACTCATAACTCATAACTCAAAACTATTTAACGTCTTGTGGAGTCTCGGCCGAGTCTTCTGGCAAGTCGGCTGGAGAATCTTCTAGAGGAGATAATTGTTGGGTGTACCCCAAGAGCGATCGAAGTTTCATGCGGTGGATGTAAGGCCAGCCACCATTGGCTTCAATATTCTTGAGTAGTTTGTAAAGTGCTTGGCGGTTGTCGGGAAAAGACGCTTGAAACAAACCGTCCCGAATTTCCCGGTGCGAAGCTTCCAGCGTCCGCAGCAGGGCCAAAAGCAGCAGACTGTCTCCCTGACAACTTTCGGCTAAAGTCCGAATCGCCTCTGTCAGCGATTGCATTTGAGACTGCAACTTTTCTGACTCTAAATCTTTGCCGTTGTCCATACCGCTGCTTCCTTTGAAATCTACAAGGCGTTTGTCCCCAGCCTTTTGGTCAGCCGACTAATCGAGCTAGTCGCGATCGCCATTCGGGGTCATAAGCAAAGTAACTTAAGTAGGTTGACTTAAGCAATATTAATTTGCAGTCCAAGTCAAGAAAAGAGCACAACCCGTCGTACCATGTGTATTGGGCTGCGATCCGAACATGATTGAGAAATCATAAGTTCTTGCTTATTTTCACTGGACTAGCTTGATTTTTTGAGTCAATGTCGGTCTCGGTGAAGCGAGCGATCTGGATCTAAATGCTGCCCAAAGCGCTGGCCTAGCCTGCCGGCGGGCAATTATATTTTGCTCGAAGTAAGGCTTTTTCTTAATATAATCCGATGTTGGATATTGAGGTTTGCAATGAAATATCGTGCTTTAATTGTTGCACTTTTAGCATTTTGCATGAGTGCGCTGGTTGCTTGTTCTTCTGCTTCTGACACGACGGTGGCGACTACCGAGTTGCTCACCTACGACGAGATTAGAGGTACTGGATTGGCTAATAACTGCCCTAGCTTGGCAGAAACTTCTCGGGGATCGATCCCCCTCGAAGCGGGCGGCACCTATAAACTGGCTGGTTTGTGTTTGCAGCCCACAACTTATTTTGTGAAGGAAGAACCAGCAAACAAACGCCAAGAGGCGGAATTTGTGCCTGGTAAATTGCTGACGCGGTTCACGTCGAGCATTGACCAAGTTCAAGGTACGCTCAAAGTCGGTACTGACGGAACTCTGACTTTTACAGAAGAAGATGGCTTGGACTTTCAAGCTATTACGATTCAATTACCGGGCGGAGAGCAAGTACCTTTCTTGTTCACTATTAAAGAGTTGGTAGCCAGTTCCGAACCCGGAGTGGTTGCTATCAATACTTCCACCGATTTGAGAGGGGAGTTTAACGTACCTTCTTACCGCAGCGCAGGCTTTTTAGACCCTAAAGGTCGCGGCGTATCGACTGGCTACGACAATGCTGTAGCGCTTCCGGCTACTGACAATTCCAAACTGAACCGCTCTAATGTAAAGCTGGCTGACACCCGCACCAAGGCGGGCAAAATTTCTCTCCAAGTTGCTAAAGTCAACAGCGCCACTGGCGAAGTTGGCGGGATTTTTGAGAGCACGCAGCCTTCTGATACTGATTTGGGAGCTAGACCTGCTCTGGACGTGAAAATTCGGGGTTTGTTTTACGCTCGCATTGAGCCTTCTGTATCGTAAAATTGGGTTTCTGGATAGATCGAACTTGAGCAGTTTTTTGCCATAAAGCTACTGCTCGCCCTTCATTAGCCAACAGTCTTGACCAATATAAATTAAGACTGTTGACTAATGACTAAATTTATGATTTGATTGTGATTAGCTACAAGTAATGTAAGTTAGGATTTTTAATTAATTAAAGTATTGTATAGAAACCGCTTTCAGATTTTAATATAGTGTTAAAAAATCCCGGTTAAATTCTGGATTGTGCCGAAGGTCTTCTACCTGGTTAAATTCTGGATTGTGCCGAAGGTCTTCGGATAATCCCCCTAGATAGCTGCATCTTCCCAAAGTTAAACGGGTGTGTCCGCTATCACACTTATTAAGTGCTAGGATTACACTACAATCAAGGTGAATTTTTTAGACTATATTGGAAACTAGATCTAAAGCAACCTCAGTCCTCTCCTCTACCAACCCTTATGCCGCCATGTCTACCACAGTGCCGAACGAGCTAAAAAACGAAAATTTGCAATTGTTGCGCGAGTACCAGCTTTCTGGATCGAATGAAATCCGCAATCAGTTAGTTAAACTAAATATTGGACTGGTGAGAAAAGAAGTTTACCACTGGCTAAACCAGTGCGGTGAAAGCTACGACGATTTGCTGCAAGTAGGGTGTATTGGGTTGATCAGGGCGATCGAGCGGTTTGATATGTCGAAGGGACACGCTTTTAGTTCCTTTGCAATTCCCTACATTCGGGGCGAAATTCAACACTACTTGCGGGACAAAAGCCCTTCTGTGCGATTTCCCCGCCACTGGCAGTCCCTGGAACGCAAATCTGTCACAGCGATCAAGGATTTGCAGGTGCAGTTCAACCGCAAACCTACGGATGCTGAAGTAGCAGCAGTGCTTGAGGTTTCTGTACAAGAATGGCAAGAAATTAAGTTGGCCCATCTCAACCGATCGCCTCTGAGTTTGGACGCGCCGATGCAAGATGAAGATGAGGGGGCTACTTGTCTCGGAGAATTGGTTCCCGATACCAAGTATCGGAGTTTTCAGTTGGCGCAAGAGGATCAAATTCGCGTTCAGCAAGCTTTGGCTATGTTGGAACAACGGACTCGCGAGATATTGGAGTTTGTTTTTCTCTACGATTTGACGCAGAAAGAAACGGCTGAACGCTTGGGTATCAGTGCGGTGACTGTTTCTCGCCGAGTTAAGAAGGGGCTGGATTTGCTGAAAGAAATCATGACGAAACAGCTTTAGTTATTAGTCATTAGTCATTAGTCATTGGTCATTGGTCAGCAGTAGTTATACCAATTCTGAAAATTAGTGCTAGATATAAATTATCAGCTATCGTCTGTAGGGAAACGGCACTGCCGTGTCCGGCCGGTGGTGAGAGCGAATGAACGATAATTTATATAAGAGAATTACTGTAGCAATAGTTTTTAAAATTGGTATTAGTCAACAGTCAGCAGTATTCAGTCAACAGTCAATAGTCAACAGCGATCGGTAATTAGTCACTTGCTACCAAGAACAAATAACAAATGACTAATGACTAATGACTAATGACTACTAACTAATTTTTAGATGCTGCGGACAAATTTATCGAGCCTTTCTACGGCTTTTTTAATTGTGCCTAAATCGGTGGCATAAGACAAGCGAATATGGTCGTCTGCACCAAAAGCAATCCCCGGAATAACTGCTACTTGCTGCTGTTCTAAGAAAGCGTCGCAAAATTCCAGAGAATTCATTCCTGTTTTACTGATGTTGACAAACATATAGAAAGCACCGTCTGGTTTAATGCAGCTAATTCCGGGGATAGCATCGAGTAATTCAAATATTACCTGACGCCTTTGGGCAAAAGCTAGACGCATTTTTTCGACAGACTCTTGGCTGCTTTCCAAAGCTGCGATCGCGCCGTACTGTGCAAAAGTACACACATTTGAGGTACTGTGACCTTGAATGGTGCTGGTGGCTTTGATTAATTCGATCGGGCCGGCCAAATAACCGACTCGCCAGCCTGTCATCGAGTAAGCTTTAGCAAAACCGCTGCTGATCAGGGTGCGATCGAAGATTTCTTTGCCTAGGGAACCGATGCTAACGTGTTGGGCACCGTCATATATAATTTTTTCGTAAATCTCGTCAGAAACGACTAAAATATCTCGATCGACTATCACCTCGGCCAATGCTTTGATTTCCGCCGGAGAGTAAACCATTCCTGTCGGGTTAGAAGGCGAATTCAGTACAAATAACTTGGTTTTGGGAGTAATCGCTCGACTCAGTTGTTCCGGTGTAATTTTATATCCTGTAGAAGCATCTGTGGGTACAATTACTGGTTTGCCGCTGGCGAGTTTCACCATTTCTGGGTAGCTCAGCCAGTAGGGAGCCGGAATAATTACTTCTTCTCCAGGCTCGATCAGAGCCATCATCAGATTGTAGAGGGAATGCTTGCCGCCGTTGGTGACAATAATATTTTCCGGTTGATAGTTGAGATTGTTGTCATCGCGGAGTTTGCGGGCGATCGCAGCTTTTAACTTCGGTTCTCCAGCCACAGGGCCGTACTTAGTCTTCCCCTCGTCTAAAGCTTGTTTTGCCGCTGCTTTAACGTGTTCGGGGGTATCAAAGTCGGGTTCTCCCGTACTCAAACTACAGACATCAATTCCTTCGGCCTTCATGGCTTTAGCCTTAGCGGCGATCGCTAAGGTTATGGAAGGAGAAACCTCGCCCACTCGTGCTGCCAACTTAATCATTGGATTTTAGATATTAGATTTTTGACTTTAGATCTTAGGTTGACAAATCTTGATATTCAACCCTGTTGTTAGGGAATTATGACATTTGTTTACATAGTACGTAAAGGATTAAGCAATTAAAGAATAAAAATTAAAAAAGCTCTTAATTTTAATTTTTATTCTTAAATTTTTAAATTTTGACGTTATTATTGTACCATTTTTGATGCCTCGTTACCCTCAACGCCGATCTGCAAGCTTATGGATCTCAAATCTCTGATTCGCGACATTCCTGATTTCCCAAAGCCGGGAATTCTGTTTCGAGACATTACAACTTTGCTGCGCGACCCGCAAGGACTCAGCTACACCATTGACAGCTTAGCCGAAAAATGCTCTGAAATGTCTGCTGACTATGTGGTGGGCATGGAATCCCGAGGCTTTATATTTGGCGCGCCTTTGGCTTATAAAATGGGAACAGGCTTTATTCCTGTCCGCAAACCGGGGAAACTGCCAGGTGCGGTTCATTTTGCTGAGTACGAATTGGAATACGGTGTCGATCGACTGGAGATGCACCGAGATGCGATGACATCCGGCAGCCGAGTGCTGATTGTGGACGATTTAATCGCCACTGGCGGAACAGCGGCGGCGACGGCTAAATTGTTGGAGCAAGCTGGTTGCGAGCTTGTCGGTTTTGCTTTTATCATCGAATTGCAGGCTTTGGGCGGCAGGCAGAAATTGCCCGATGTGCCGATCGTCACGCTAGTTGAATATTAGTTAGTTAACTGTTGGCAGTTGACAGTTGACAGTTGACTGCTGACAGTTGACTGCTGACAGTTGAATAAAAACTACTGACAAATAATATTCTTGAGCTTTGCATCGGAATTATTCATCTCTCTCTTCTCTTTCTCTGCGATCTCTGCGTTCTCTGTGGTTAAATCATTCCGATGCAACTGGCATTAATATCATTCACAATTTTTCAAAACTAAACTCTAAAATCTAAAATCTAAACTCGTATGACTTCTATTAAATCTAATCGAAATTGGCAATTCTTGAGTTCTCTGTTTGCTGGGGAAACATTTACTTATGTTGTCAAGCGACTGTTGCAGGCACTTTTAACGCTATTTTTGGCATCGATGCTTTGTTTTGCAATTATTGAACTGGCACCGGGAAATTACTTGGATACATTGAGCCAAAATCCGAAGATTTCGCCGGAGACACTCAAGCAACTCGAACAGCAGTTCGGCTTAGATAAACCAGCGATTGTGCAGTATTGGCTGTGGCTGCAACAAATTGTAACGCGGGGGAATTTTGGCACGAGTTTTGTGTATCAGCGATCGGTAGCTTCGCTGCTGTGGGAACGGGTACCGGCGACGTTATTAATGGCGATCGCATCTTTGATTGTAACTTGGGCGATCGCGATTCCTTTGGGAATTGTCGCCGCCGTCAATCAAAACCGCACAGTCGATCGAGTTTTGCAAGTAGTCAGCTACACCGGACAGGGATTTCCCAGCTTTATTACAGCTTTGC
This sequence comes from Microcoleus sp. K4-B3, assembly GCF_036704615.1. Lineage (NCBI taxonomy): Bacteria > Bacillati > Cyanobacteriota > Cyanophyceae > Oscillatoriales > Microcoleaceae > Microcoleus > Microcoleus sp. K4-B3. The sequence goes on along the minus strand of NZ_JAUBSF010000006.1, from coordinate 41,607 downwards.
TGCTGCTATTTTTCGCACAAAATACTTCGCCTCTGTTTCCTGTAGGAGGCATGACAAGTATCGACCACGCAGACTTACCTTGGTGGGGTCAAATCCTCGATTACGGGTGGCACTTAATTTTGCCAACTGTCGCCCTCAGCCTTACTGGTTTTGCTGGTTTGCAAAGATTGATGCGCGGACAATTGTTGGACGTGCTGCGTCAAGATTACATCCGAACAGCACGGGCGAAAGGTTTGCCGGACGATCGAGTAATTTACGTTCATGCTTTGCGGAATGCTGTTAATCCGTTGATTACGCTATTGGGTTTTGAGTTTGCTAGTTTGTTGAGCGGTGCGTTTATTGCGGAATTTTTCTTTAATTGGCCGGGTTTGGGAAAGCTGACTTTGGAGGCGGTGAACAATCAAGATTTGTATTTAGTAATGGCAAGTTTGATGATGGGTGCGACGATGTTGATTGTGGGGAATTTGTTGGCGGATTTGCTGCTGAAAGCTGTCGATCCTCGGATTAAGCTGGAAGATTTGAAATAGTAGATTTAATTCAGTAATATGAGGTCGGCAAGGGCGATTTGTAATAGTCAACAGTCAACAGTCTTCCCATTATCCATGTCCTATGCCCCATGCCCCATTACCCCTCTCGGAGTGTTTTATGTCAGAAAAACCACCAAACGAGCCAATGATTTTTAGCCGCTTTTCCGACTGGTGCAGGCATATTGACAGTCTTTCAGAATCGGCAAGGCACACAGTTAAAGTGTTGTTGAAAAAGGCTGGCACTGATGACGCTGAAGCAGCGGAGCAGATGCTTTCAAGCCTGACAGAACTGGATCTCAACAGCAATGAAATTACCGACATCAGTTCCCTGGGCTCACTCACCAATCTAACAACGCTGTATCTCAAGGACAATGAAATTACTGACATCAACTCCCTGGGCTCACTCACCAATCTGACAGCACTCAATCTTAAGGACAATGAAATTACCGACATCAGCTTCCTAGGCTCGCTTACCAATCTGACAACACTGCTTCTCAACTGGAATAGAATTACCGACATCAGCTCCCTCGGCTCGCTCACCAATCTAACAACGCTGTATCTCAACAGCAATGAACTTACCGACATCAGCTCCCTCGGCTCACTCACCAATCTGACAGAACTGATTCTCAGCGACAATCAAATTACCGACATCAGCTTCCTAGGCTCGCTTACCAATCTGACAATACTGATTCTCAGCGACAATCAAATTACCGACATCAGCTTCCTCGGCTCCCTCACCAATCTAACAACGCTGTATCTCCACTACAATCAAATTACCGACATCAGCTTCCTCGGCTCGCTCACCAATCTAACAACGCTGTATCTCAACAACAATCCAATTACCGACATCAGCTTCCTCGGCTCCCTCACCAATCTAACAACGCTGGATCTCCACTGGAATAGAATTACCGACCTCAGCTTCCTCGGCTCGCTTACCAATCTAACAACGCTGGATCTCCACAGCAATGAACTTACCGACATCAGCTTCCTCGGCTCCCTCACCAATCTAACAACGCTGGATCTCCACAGCAATGAACTTACCGACATCAGCTTCCTCGGCTCCCTCACCAATCTGACCACACTCCATCTCGGCAGCAATGAACTTACCGACATCAGCTTCCTCGGCTCCCTCACCAATCTAACAATACTGACTCTCTACCACAATCAAATTACCGACATCAGCTTCCTCGGCTCCCTCACCAATCTAACAATACTGACTCTCGACAACAATGAAATTACCGACATCAGCTTCCTCGGCTCGCTCACCAATCTAACAACACTGACTCTGTGCAGCGCTCGAATTACCGACATCAGCTTCGTGGGTTCGCTCACCAATCTGACAGAACTGTCTCTCTACGGCAATGAAATTACCGACATCAGCTTCCTGGGCTCGCTCACCAATCTGACCACACTCCATCTCTTGACTGAAATTACCGACATCAGCGCCTTGCGATCGCTCACCAATCTAACACAACTGTCTCTCTGTGGCAATTTCATTGCCACAAAGATCGTGTTAGGCGAACTCGCACAGAAACATCTTGCTCTCTCGACTAAGCCAATTGATGTTGAAAAAGCCATTGAAGCAATCAAAGTTGCCTATGCAGCTATTGGTCTAGAAGAACCTGAAATTATTATTTGCAGCAGTCCGCGCGACGCTTATCTTCAAATCTTCAACTTGCTAAAAAGCGATCGTTCAGAAAACTGCTCAAACGAATGGTCTTGGAATAGAGCGGGGCAAAAGCTAGACGGGAAATGGATGTCCTCATCGATTGTGGGAGAATTTGCGAGTCCGGAAGTGTGGCGGTATGAGCTCGATTATCGCATGACCATCGAGTCCGAAGCAGACAGCACACTGAGTTTGCTAATGAGCCAATTGGTTGACGAATATGCGCGATCGGAACCAACTATAGAGCATGATTTTTCCCATTCTTTGTACGACCTGACATCCCCTGAAACCCCCACGACTTTGCTTAAAGAAATCTATTTGACTGAACTTTATATCTCTTCATCAGGCATCAATATCTCCCAAAAGGCACAAGAAATACATCACTGCCAAAAGCTGCTTTTCGAGGATTGCGGTTTTATATTTCCCTTTGAAAAAAATTGCTTTGTGTGCGATCGCCCCCGCCACCTTCGCTTTGACAGTCAAAACCGCTTGCACGCGGAAGGAGAACCTGCCATTGAGTTTGCGGATGGATGGAAATTTTACTATTATCACGGCGTCAGATTGCCTGAAGAATACGGCAAATTCCACCCAAATCAATGGCAATCGCAATGGCTTTTAACAGAAGAGAATGCCGAACTTCGGCGAGTGTTAATTCAAGGAATTGGTTACGATCGCATTTGTCAAGACTTGTCAGCAGAACAAATAGATAGTTGGCAGGAATATTCACTATTAACAATAGATCATGCCGATGTCGAGCCGATTTGTTTGTTAAAAATGACTTGTCCGAGTACGGGATTCATTCACGCTTTGAGAGTGCCGCCTAACTTGACATCTGCTAGGGAGGCAATTCGCTGGGCAAATTGGGATATCGATCCAGAGGAATTTTCCGTGCAGACTTGATATAGAGCCTTTCTCAGGTAAATTATATCAATTCCGGTAACACCGGAATGATATAAACGCAGGACACGGCAGTGCCGTTTCTCTACCCCGATTAATTGTAGGGAAACGGCACTGCCGTGTCCTGATTGTGGGTAATAAAATTCCGATGCTACCGGATTTGATATTAGATGCTCGTGGGCATCGGGCATAGCAGATATAAAAGCCTTTGAATTTTTAATTTCTCAACGGGGCTGACAATTCATTGAAGAACGGGCTAGGCTAGTTGTAGACTTCTATTTCCATGCCAGGAATGCACCGATAAAACTTCATTCACCCTCCAAACATGGCAAAACAACTAGCAATAGAAACTCGCGGGCTGACGAAACAATTCGATCGCCATATAGCTGTCAATGACATCGATTTGCAAGTAGCAGCCGGCGAAGTATGCGGACTGATCGGCCCCAACGGTGCCGGCAAAACTACTTTGCTGCGGATGTTGGCGGCGGCTGAGGAACCGACTACAGGGGAAATTTACATCAATGGAGATAGGTTATTGCGCGATCGATCGCACCCGATTCTCAAACAGCGCATCGGCTTTCTTCCCGACGACTTTCCCCTCTACGACGACTTGACTGTTTGGGATTATTTAGACTATTTTGCCCGACTCTACAACCTCCAGCAACCGCGCCGACGAGAGCGAATCAACTCCGTTTTAGAACTCGTGCAACTAACCAACAAGCGCAACAGCTTAATTTCCACCCTGTCGCGGGGGATGAAACAGCGCCTGAGTTTGGGGAGAACTATTATCCACGAACCGCTATTGTTGTTGTTAGACGAACCCGTTTCTGGCTTAGATCCGATCGCCCGAATGCAGTTCCGCGAAATTATCAAAGTCTTGCAAGAAGTCGGCATGACCGTAGTCATATCATCTCACGTTCTCAGCGACTTAGCCGAACTTTGTAGTTGGGTGGGTATCATGGAACTCGGATATCTGGTCGAAAGCGCACCCTTACAAGAACTTTACAAACGCCTCAGCCGCCAGCAAATTTTTATGTCGGTTTTAGGAAATAAATTAGCAGCGCTAACATCGGAATTAAAAAACTTTCCTTGGGTGGAAAATTGGGCAATAATCCGGGAAACTCAACAGGTGTGCGTTGATTTTTCAGGAAGCCCGGAAGATGCGGCAAATTTATTACGCGAACTCGTCGCGGCCAAGATTCCCCTAACCGAATTCCACTGCACTCAAGAAGACTTAGAAACCATCTTCCTCAAGATGGGACACCAGCAAGCATCCTAATTTGCTAGTTTCCCTCGTTACAGAAGTGGAAACCACGGCTATTTGTGTCAACAACCAGGTTATACCAATTTTTTATGAGGCTGCATAGAATCCGATCCCCCCTAACCCCCCTTAAGAAGGGGGGAACTAGAAGCACTCAAAGTCCTCCTTCTTAAGGGGGATTTAGGGGGATCGAAACTTCGATACAAACGAGAGAGACAGTGAATTATAACTGAGTCATCACCCATTCCCAATAACCAATAACCAATAACTAACAACCAATAAACCATGACACTCCACTTACTAGACAAAATAGGCAACTGGAATCCCCAGTTATTTCGAGAAATCAAAGGCCGCTTGAATACTGGCAATATGGCGATCGTCTCTGCCCTTTCCCTAAGCGCTCAACTGCTGCTGTTGATGTATTTCAGCGCCCAGATACCCGTTTCCCCTGCTAATGGCAAGTACACTTACCCCATCCATCACAGATTTTGCTTAGAGACTGCCAATTCCTATGAGAAACAGTGCGTCAGAGATGCCTTGGGCAACTTTGCCATTAACTGGCCGAACTGGTGGCTGGAGATATTCATTTGGCTGAGCATATTGAGCGTGTTAGCTTTATTAGTAGCAGGGACTTATCTGCTGGTCAGCGACTTAGACAAGGAGGAACGCCGCGGCACCCTCAACTTTATTCGCCTCAGTCCCCAATCTGCCAAAACAATTTTTCTCGGCAAAATTCTGGGCGTCCCTATTTTACTGTATTTAGCAACAATTCTGACAGTACCGCTGCATTTGTACGCTGGATTAGCCGCTCAAATACCCCTGAATGAAATTTTATGTTTCTACACAGCGGTTGCAGCTAGCTGTGCTTTATTTTACAGCGCTGCGATGCTATGTGGATTGACAACCAGTTGGTTGGGAGGATTTCAACCTTGGTTGGCTAGCGGTACGGTTTTTGTGGTGTTTGGGATTTCTTGGTTCCCGCTCACGCGAGCTGCTTGGGATGTGGTACATTTTTTGTCTCCCCTTGCTATCCTGAGATATCAGCTTTTTCTAGTTAATAAAACTGATTTCGATTCGTTAGTTGAAAACTTAGACAAGTTGCAATGGTTTTACTCGCCAGTCGGTACAAATATTGCGAGTGGCCTTGCTTTGTCTCTCTTGGTTTGTGGTATAGGAACGTACTGGATGTGGCAGGGATGGCAGCGCCGCTTTCCAAATCCCAGTGCTACAGTTTTGAGCAAGCGGCAAAGTTATTTGCTAGTTATCTGCTGTCAGGTAATATTTTTAGGGTTTGCACTCCAATCAGACGCCCCAGACAACGCTAATCTAATCTGTTTACTTATCTTGAATTTGCTGATGTTCTTAGCTTTAATTGCAGCTTTAACATCTGACAGACAATCTTTGTACGATTGGGCGAGGTATCGCCAACAAATCGTTCCCAGCAGTCACAAGTTGTGGCGGCGCTACCCGCTACTCGATTTAATTTGGAGCGAAAAAAGTCCGGCTGTAGTTGCGATCGCGATCAATTTCCTCAGCTCAGTAATAATTTTAACACCTTGGGCGCTGTTGGAAAAAAATGATATAAACGGATTTTGGGGTGTAATTTGCTGTCTGAATCTCATCCTAATTTACGCAGCCATCACCCAACTATTCCTATTTGCAAAAACTCGAAATCAGGAAATTTCTGCCGTTCTCACAATCGGTAGCGCTATCTTGTTGCCACCTCTGATTTTATCTATGCTGTCGCTGACCCCAGAAAAAGCTCCTATTTTGTGGGTGTCTTCAATATTTGGCGTTGGGTTTTCGCCGTTTCTGACAGCCGCGTCAGGAAATACCATTTTGCTATCCATACTCAGTCAGTGGACTGTGTTGCTGTTGTTGAATCTCAAATTGCGATCGCAACTGAGACTCGCAGGGCAATCAGCTTCTAAAGCACTGCTGAAAGCGTGAAAAAGCAGGGGAAGGGATCGAACGTGAAACTCCCATTCAGGCAGGGGCTTAAACCCCTGCCTGAAAGCTTAAGTCGTCTTCAGACGACTGTTCGACTAACTTATTATGCCAATTCCGCATTTATACTCCACTTTATATTGAGCGATGGTGGTCGCCGCTACACACACAAAGCCCACCTTCGCAGGCTTTAAGATTAAAGTTGAAAAATAATTTCTGACTGTACCGATCCAAAATTATAGAGTCAGCGTATATTACTAATGAACGCAGTACAAAGTTTCATAGGTTCGCACCGCTAAAAATTTCAGCTTGCCTGTTTGCAGTTGAGCTGCGATCGCGCTTGGCTACACAGCAAACTATAAAATAGGGTTAAGTGATCTGTATTTAGGAGTGGGTTTATTTGAATCGGGGGGCAGGTTTATATCTCATTTTAGCTGCGTGTAATACTTTTATTGCAACCCACCCCTAAAGCCGAAAATAATAAAAACTATCCTAAAAGTGCGAATTTGTGATATTTTGACTGAGAATACCGCCGCCGTTAGGCCACGGAAGTATCAAAATTAGAGGGTGATTAGAGCATGGCAGAAATTAGAGACACCGCGCAAGCAAATTTGCTAGCAGGAACTTCAGAAGATGACCTGATATTTGGTTTGATGGGCAATGACACCATTGCCGGAAACTCTGGTAATGACAGCATTTTTGGAGGTAAGCAAAGCGATTTAATTGATGGCAATTCTGGTCAAGATTCGATTTTTGGCGATTTAGAAAACGATAATATTAACGGCGGAGAAGGTAGCGATTTTTTAGTGGGCGGGAAAGGCAGGGATTCCATATCGGGCAACTCCGGCAATGATGTTTTGTCGGGCGATCGAGATACCGATCTCCTGATAGGCGGAGACGGGGCAGACGTATTTGTTTTGAGGCGCTACGCTGAGGCTGACCCTTTCCGTACCAGCGGCGGTGTTAGTTTGGCAAATGCTGACGCGATCGCCGATTTTGCAGTCGGTACAGATTTAATCGGTTTGGGCGAAGGTGTCAGTTTTAGCGACTTAAATATTCTGGACGCTGGAAACGATACTGTTATTCAAGACCGGGTGACTGGAGAATTTCTCGCTACTCTCAAAGGGGTGGGACAAACTTCGATTAACCAAGCAAATTTCACTAATAATATTGGCAGCATTGTTCCCAATCCCCCACCTCCAGCGCTGACAACGGCTTATGCTTTAACTCCTGCTAATCGGATTGTCGGTTTTAGTCTTTCCAATCCGGGAAGTGTGATCTCAGATTTGCCCGTGACTGGATTGCAGCAGGGAGAAAGTTTGCTGGGAATTGATTATCGACCGGCTAACGGTGTGCTTTACGGTGTGGGTTCTAGCAATCGCTTGTATACTATCAATCCGAGAACCGGGGAAGCCAGTCAAGTCGGTAGCGGGCAGTTTGCTGTTCCCCTAACTCCGGGGGCTGCGGGTTTTGATTTCAATCCGACGGTCGATCGAATTCGGTTTGTCAATCAAGCCGATCAAAACGCCCGCCTCAACCCGGATACGGGAGGAGTTGTGGATTTTGACACGCTGGCGGGGGGAATTCAACTCGACGGGAATTTGGCTTACCGGACCGGCGATCGCAATTTTGGAAGTTCTCCAGCGGCTGCTGGGGCTGCGTATGTGAATAACTTTGCAGCGGGAACTTCGACAACGCTGTTTGTAATTGACAGCGATTTGGATGTTTTGGTGCGACAAGATCCGCCGAATAATGGAGTGTTGAATACGATCGGATCTTTGGGAGTTGATGCAACTAGCATTCTCGGCTTTGATGTCAGGAGTTTTGGCGGCCGCGATGTCGCAGTGGCGGCACTGGAAGTTGGGGGCGTTTCGGGCTTGTACAATATCAATTTAAGTAGCGGTCAAGCTTCCTTTGTCGGTCAAATTGCCGACGGGAGACAGATTAACGGTTTGGCTTTGCCTTTGCCTACAGCTTACGCCTTAACTGTCAGAAATGGCGCCGAAACAATTGTCGGTTTTAATGAGGCGGCACCGCGGGCGATTCTCAGCGACGCAGGAGTTACGGGGTTGCAGCCGGGAGAAAGTTTGCTGGGGATTGATTTTCGCCCCGCTAACGGTGTGCTTTACGGTGTGGGTTCTAGCAATCGCTTGTACGCCATCAATCCGGTGACTGGGGTTGCAAGTCAAGTCGGTAGCGGGCAGTTTGCTGTTCCCCTAACTCCGGGGGCTGCGGGTTTTGATTTCAATCCGACAGTCGATCGAATTCGGTTTGTCAATCAAGCCGGTCAAAACGCCCGCCTCAACCCAGATACCGGGGCAATTGTCGATTTTGACACGCTGACTGGGGGAATTCAACTCGACGGGAATTTGGCTTATGCTGCGGGCGATCGCAATTTTGGCAATCCTCCGGCGGGTGTGGGGGCTGCGTATGTGAATAACTTTGCAGGGGCAACTTCGACAAGGCTGTTTGCAATTGACACAAATTTAGACGTTCTGGTGCGGCAAGATCCGCCGAATAATGGGGTGTTGAATACGATCGGGTCTTTGGGAGTTGATGCTGGTACCGTTCTCGGCTTTGATGTCAGGAGTGTTGGCGGTAACGAGACGGCTTTGGCTGCGATCGAGGTTGGCGGAGTTTCGAGCCTGTACAATATCAATTTGACGACCGGTCAAGCTTCGATTGTCGGTCAAATTGGCGACGGGCGAGGGATTAAAGGCTTAGCACTGACTTTGATTTAACTGCTAGATTCCCAGCAATTTTAGGCATCAATTATGTAGTTTTTAGGTGGGAAATTGAAAACAAGTCAACTTTTCTACTATCTCAAATTGTCAGTCTAAAATCGTTTGGGCAATTCCCAATTCCCAATTTGAGGTAACATATTATTTTGACAACCAAGATAAGATGTTATCTCAAGTTTTTTACTTGCTACGTTCCCGCAGTGACGGCAAATATCTCTCCGCGAATCCCAATCCAGATTCGGCCGTGAGTTACCTGCTGATGTTTAGTGAAGACTATGACGCTTTGAGTTATCTCAACGCCCACGCTGCTGATGTTGCCGATCGATTCGGAGTAGAATCGATTTCCGGTTCTCAGGTAAAAAAGCTACTCGAACGTTGGGGATTTAACGGTGTGGGGGTTGTTCAAGACCCGCTGTTACCCAATATTGAGTTTTTATTGACAAAGGATTGACAATTCACAACATTTGCGCTTCACCCGGTTTCTGGAAGAAATCGGGTTTTTTGGTCAAGTTTTTAGGCGATCGCCCGATCGAGTTTGTAGAGTTCTATGCCCCATATTTAGTGGAAATTGTGAAATTTGTCAAGCTTTCACCCTAAATCTGATTCCTGTTGTATATTCGTAGTCTGTTGATTTATTCCCACACGTCAGTACACAACCTATGGTTCGAGAATTAGAGCGATCGAGTGCCAGCGATCAACGCAACCTGTCCGATTTCCCCGAAACAGCACCCGCAGCCAATCCAGTATTTTTCAGGACTTACAGCCGCCGTACCGAGACGGGAAGGGAGACTTGGGCCCAAGTGTGCGATCGAACAGTCAAGGGGCTGCAAAAGCTGGGAAACCTCACCCCCGAAGAAACACAACTGCTGCACCGGATGCAAAACCAGCTCAAAACCCTCGCTTCAGGCCGCTGGCTGTGGGTAGGTGGCAGCAAATGGATCGAGCAACCAGAGAATTTTTCCGGCGCATATAATTGCTCCTCAACAAATATTCTCGACTGGCGTTCCTTTGGTTTGTTGATGGATTTGGCAATGATGGGCTGCGTGCGACTCGTTGGCTAGAAACCAAACCTCACAAGGGTTTGGGGGATTAGCCGCAAGGTAAGTCTACCAATAAAGGTAAGAACCTTGACAACTTGATAGTCATGTTGGTGACATCGAAATAGATAATGTCAGTACAGCACAAGCCATACAAATATCTAATGGTAAATCTGGAAAGCATATAAATATCTGATGAAGTCCAGCCCCCTAAGTGCAAGGGTGAAAGCACTTTCCCCACGGTAGCGACTAGCCATCAATCCGTGAAGCGGGAATGAACGGTGGTAAGAAGTCAGTCCAGACTTCGACTCCAACTAGCAAGAGAGCATGGTTAGCGAAAGCAAATCTACGTCTGAATCATCGTGATCATATAAAACAGCCTAGTGGACTAACAGGCTGTGCCAAAAGGCAAGGATAGAGTGACCCCAATAGCATCCGTTGTGGTCTGCACCACTCGCAATCCCGGTGAACAGTAGAAACCTAAACTCTCAACCAATGACTATCAGGAACGAAGTAACCACATAGTTTCTCTCAGGAGGTCGATACCTGAGTAGGTGCTAACCGGATGAGCTATGTGGCGAGATTGAGTCAGAAGCTAATGCCTGCGGTAATTCGTAGGATATGCTGACGGACTCACGGAAAACAGATATATGTAGGTACAAGTAGCAATGAAAACGACTAAAACGAGTTTTAAGACTACGGCGGTATGGAACAACATCAACTGGAAGAAAATTCAGAGGATGGTGTTCAAGTTGCAAAAGCGCATACATAAAGCTGCTCAACGTGGGGATGTCAAAGCAATGCGACGACTCCAGAAAACCTTGATGAAGTCCTGGTACGCTAAGCTTCTAGCAACGCGACAAATAACCCAAGACAACCGAGGCAAGAAGACAGCGGGAATAGACGGAGTAAAATCCCTCAATTACGCTCAACGTTTGGAACTAGCAAAAAATCTAAAGATTACCGGGAAGGTCAAACCAACCCGAAGAATCTGGATTCCTAAGCCAGGGACAGATGAAAAGCGACCCCTAGGAATTCCCACAATAACAGATAGGGCTTTACAGGCATTAGCCAAACTAACCTTAGAACCACAATGGGAAGCCTACTTTGAGCCAAATAGTTACGGGTTTAGACCAGGGCGAGCAACACATGATGCCATCGAAGCCATCTACTTAGCTATCCATTGCAAAGCTAAGTATGTCTTAGATGCAGATATCTCTAAATGCTTTGACAACATTGACCATCAAAAACTGCTGAGCAAAGTAAACACCTATCCCTCCATGAAACAGTTAATCCGTAGCTGGCTAAAAGCTGGATATATGGATGGGCAGAATATATTCCCAACAGAAGCAGGTACACCACAAGGGGGAGTTATCTCTCCGCTACTGGCAAACATTGCTTTACACGGAATGGAAGAGGCTATTAAGGAATATGCGAACACCCTACCTACTCGTAGGAACCACGGGAAAAAGCAAAACCGGAATGCCCTCAGTTTGATTCGCTATGCAGACGACTTCGTGCTTATTCACGAAGACATCAATGTTGTATTAGGGGCAAAAGCCGTCATTGAAGGTTTCTTAAAAGACATCGGCTTGGAACTAAAACCAAGCAAGACTATAATTTGTCACACCTTTGAAGAATATGAAGGGAAACAACCTGGATTTGATTTCTTGGGTTTTAACATACGACAATTTCCAGTCAACGATGGGATGAGCGCTAAAGCACCCAAATCAGGAAAAATCCTGGGATTCCAAACAATCATCCAACCCAGCAAAAAAACGGTACAACGTCACTATAAGGCTATATCTGACATCATCGATTCCCATAAATCCGCACCACAAAAAGTGCTAATTCAGAAACTCAACCCCCTCATTCAAGGATGGGCTAACTATTACTCATCTGCTTGCTCAACAGATGCTTTCAGAGATTTGAATCATCTGATTTATACCAAGCTAACATCGTGGGCGAGATACAGGCATCCTAATAAGGGTGCTGAATGGGTAGTTGAGAAATACTGGACAAAAGTAGGTGGGGATAACTGGGTGTTTGGTTATATCAACCCAGACACAGATGAAAGATATATCTTGTCAAAGCATACATGGACTAAGATTGTTCGCCATATCAAGGTTAAAGGCGATGCTTCACCATTTAACGGTGATTTCGTCTACTGGGGTTCAAGAACTGGGAAGAGTAAAGAAATTCCCTCTTTACTCGCCAAAACCTTGCACAAGCAGAAAGGAAAATGCGCCCAATGCGATCTAACTTTTACAACGGAAGATCAAATTGAGCTTGACCACATTCTACCAATCAGCTTGGGCGGGAAAAAGAAGTTCGAGAACATTCAAGCATTGCATAGACATTGCCATGACCAAAAGACAGCCAGAGATGGCAGTCTGAGCAGTTCCTATAACAAAGGTATGTTTTCTGAGGAGCCGGATGAGGTGAAAGTCTCATGTCCGGTTCTGGAGACGAGTAGCACTCGCGAGGGTGTTGCTTAGTTTAATGGCACTGGGGCAGTCTTGGAACCACAATATATCAACCAACTGCCGCCGATTCGCAACCGTTTAACCCTAACCATGCAAGGCGAAATAGGCTCTACACCCGCCCAGTTGCGCCGTCAAGAAACAGAAGTAAAAATAGCAGAAAAAACCGCAACTATTTATGTCGGAGATTCTCGCCAAGGTTGGGTAAACTCCTATCAAACTTTGCTGGAATTATCCACAGATGAAAGATTTGCAGGAGAAGTTCAAGTATTCATCGATTTGAGCGACGTTCGCCCGGTGGGAGAACCTTTAAAAGGTTTTGGGGGAGTAGCAAATCCCGTGAAATTGCCCGACCTTTATCAGCGCTGCGCCGCAATTTTGAATAAAGCTTTAGGGCGGCAGTTAAATTCCGTTGAATGCTGCGTGTTGATAGATGAAGCGGCGGTGACAATTGTTGCTGGCAATATTCGCCGAAGCGCGGGAATTCGTCAGTTTTCTTTCGATGACGAACTAGGGGCAAATGCTAAAAATAATTTGTGGCAGCAAGATGATAAAGGCAACTGGAGAATAGATCCAGAACGCGATGCCCTTCGGATGGCAAACCATACGCGAGTTTTCCATACCAAACCTACACTAGAAGAATGTATTGATGCTGTCCGCAAACAGTATTACAGCGGCGAAGGTGCGATTCAATGGGCCGGCGAAGCTGTAGCTCGATCTAACGTTGATTTACTTTCAACACCGAGTCTTAAACTTGAGTTTTTGAAAGCTTACGACGAAGGAAAAGCTAAAGATTGGTTGCAGGAACGCCATCCTAATATGACTGCGGAAGAATTAGAGCATCGGTTAGTCCGCATGGGCTTAAACCCTTGTGGTGAAATCATCGGCTCTAATTTTCATTGTGTCAGTGGCGACACTCTGCTAATTACTAGAGACGGACTGCATAAAATAAAGGACGTTCTTGGAACTGAAATTGAGATTTGGAATGGTAAAAGATGGAGCTGCGTCACACCATTTAAGACAGCGAGTGATACTTGTAGCGGGCGACGCAAACTTTATCGTGTAAAGTTTGGTGATGGTACTTATCTGGATGCGACAGAATATCATCGCTTTTTTGTCAAGGATCGCTTTGGTAAAGTTTACAGAGAAGTTCAAACCAAAGACTTGATGGATACAAGTCGATATAGCATTCATACTGAACCTTTTACAATTCAGTATGAAGATGGCTTGAATATCGATTCAAGTTATGCTTACACTTTGGGAGTGGCTGTAGGAGATGGAACTACCGACAAAAATGACAATGCGAAAGTTCGACTTTACGAACAAAAAATGGCATTATCAGTAGCAGGAAATAAGTCTCCTGAAAGAAGCTATGACTATTTACCTGCTTTTACCGATGTAACTAACTTGAGCTTTTCTGGAGAGTTGCTGAAAAGTTTGAAAGTTAACCCAGAAGCACTAAATGTAATTGCGAGCTGGAATCGGCAAGCAATTTTACATTTTATTGCTGGATTAGCCGATACGGACGGCTCGAATACCCACAGTAATGGTATCAGAATTTATATTTCTGACCGCGCTCGCGCTTTCAGAGTTCAGTTACTTTTGACCAAATGTGGTATTCGTTCGTCGCTAAATCTTTGCGCTCATCAAGGGTCAATTACTAATTACGGTGTCCGAAGTCGGGATTTGTACTACTTGCAAATTACTGACTGTGGTGAAATTCCTTGTCAGCGGTTAGATGTGAGCAAAGGGACGAATGCTAAACACAAAGGTAAATGGCAAGTGGTCAGAAGTGTCGAAGAATTACCAGGATTGCACGATACTTACTGCTTCAACGAACCAGAGTTTCATAAGGGAGTTTTCGGCAATACCCTAGCTGGAAACTGTAATCTTTCTGAGGTTCACCTCAATCAAATTGACCCTTACAATTTCAAAGAACAGGAGGAAGCTTTCAAGGCGGCGGCTCTATCTGTCGCGGTACTTCTCAATCACAAATTTCTTGAACCCCGCTATCAATACAGCCGCGAACTAGACCCGATTGTCGGCGTATCTTTCACGGGATTGTTCGATTTCTTCGTTCACGCTTTTGGCGTGGAGTGGCTGCGCTGGTGGGTGGAAGGCCGCCCGCAAACTCCGCAAGGAATCGCTTTTAAACAGCGGGAAGAAGAGTATTTGACTGGTTGGCGCGAGATTGTGAATCGGGTAGTATGGGATTATTGCGATCGCCATTCCTTAAAACGCCCAAATCGCTGCACAACCGTTCAACCATCGGGTACTAAATCTCTGCTGACAGGTGCTTCCCCCGGCTGGCATCCGCCGAAAGCCCAGCGTTTTATTCGCCGAATCACTTTCGGCAAAAACGACCCCGTAGCCCTCGCCTGCATCGACTACGGATACAACGTGATTCCGTCTCAATCTGACAAAGATGAAAACGGCAATTTGTTGAACAATCCCTTCGACGAACGCTGTACAGAATGGCTGGTAGAAATACCCGTTGCGGTAAGTTGGGCTGATTTAGCCGGTGCTGATGAAATTGACATTAATAAGTTCTCAGCAGCGGCACAAATGGACTTTTATATGCAGGTGCAAAAGTTCTATGTCAGACATAACACTTCGGCCACGATTGAACTGCGCGAAAATGAAGTGGAAAGTTTGGGCACTCGGATTTATGAAGCGATTCGCGATGATGAAGGCTACATTTCCGCAGCGCTTTTGGCTCGCTTTGATGCTCTTGAAACTTTCCCGCGTCTGCCCTTTGAACCGGTGAGCAAGGAAACTTACACCAAGATGGTGGAAGAGACTTTAGCGCGCCGCGAAATTGATGTTTTTCACGCGGCACTGAGTCGCTATGACTTGGGTGAAATGATGGATTCGGGGCCGGCGGGCTGCGATTCTGATAAGTGTCTGATGCCGGAGACTAAGACTATGTAATAGCGTTTAATGAAATCCCCCAAACGGGGGATTTTTTTATCTTTAAGTGCAGGTTCACCAAAAATCGTAGGGGCGGATTTTACCAACAATAATTGCCTAAAATCAATCATCTCGTAAACCCGCCCTGGCGTTGTATGGTGCGTCAGACTTTGGTTATGAGGCGATGATTGAGGGTTTCGCCTCTGACGCACCCTACTAATTTAGGACTTACGCATGGGGGCCCAGAAACCGGGTTTTTTACGAAAAGACGCGTTGCAGCCCGTACACTCGGTAAAAAACCCGGTTTCGAGGAGTCGGAGTGCGATCGCGAACTGAGTTTATTATTTGGCGACTGGAAATCGCATCTACACAAACTTTTGTGCCTCTCTAAGAGCCTAAGAAATGAGGAGGATATTTAAGCCTGATTTGGTATCATAGAGTGAAGTTGTGCTGAATTAAAATGCAGAGGCTTTAGTGCAATGTCAGACCATCAAAATGAACCTAGAGAATACGATGCCGTTCTCGGCGGTCAAAATTTAATTTCTGTCAATGCTGCGATACTCGGAGGCATCTCAGGCGTTAAAAGCCGCTTAGCTTCGCCCGCTGTCGAAGTTAGAATCGCCGCACTCTCTGAAGCGGTGAAATATGAAGAAGCAGGCTTGGATTTAATAATTCAAGCATTGGGGGATGAGTCAATGGAGGTGAAATTAGCTGCCTATTCCCTGCTGAAAGATAGGGATAAGGAGAAATTAAAACAACATTTACGTAACTATTTTGAATTTGATGTCATCACAGTCGATGCGTATGGAAAAGAAAGCAGTCGCAGAAAGTCCTTTGCTCACTTTTTTTCGGAAGACTTAGGTAACGGAATTGTACTGGAAATAGTTTACATTCCAGGCGGCACATTTATGATGGGTTCCCGCAAAAGCAAAAGAAGACTATACGAGTACGAAAGTCCGCAGTATCAAGTCACAGTACCAGCTTTTTTTGCAGGCAAATACTCCATCACCCAAGCACAGTGGCAAGCAGTGATGGGAAACAACCCATCCCATTTCAAAGGCGAAAAATGTCCTGTAGAACAAGTATCGTGGGATATGGCCGTCGAATTCTGTGGCAAACTCTCGCAACAAACCGGGAGAAAATATCGCCTGCTGAGTCAAGCAGAATGGGAATACGCCTGTCGTGCGGGTACAACAACCCCATTTCATTTTGGGGAAACCATTACCCCGGAATTAGTCAACTATAACGGAAACTTCCCCTACGCAAACGCCCCCAAAGGACTTCGGCGCGAAGAAACAACCGATGTCGGGAGTTTTCCCCCCAATGCCTTTGGGTTGTATGATATGCACGGCAATGTTTGGGAGTGGTGCAGCGATAGATGGCACGAAGACTATCAGGGCACACCTGATGACGGATATTCCTGGGTAAATGGCAATGATACCCGAGTGCAGCGTGGCGGTTCTTGGCGTAGCCTTGCGGTTCTTTGTCGCAGTGCGAGTCGTAGCTGGGTATCGGCGGGCAACTGCAACTCGCTCATCGGTTTTCGCGTGGCTCTGGTTTCCGCGTAGTCTCCGGTTTCTGCTTCTGTGCTGTAGTCTCCCATGTTGACAACTATCGTTACACAGACAAGGAGTATTAGACTCGGATTTGGTTTGATATTAAGCCACTGCAAACCCAGTATTAACCCGCATTTCTGGAGGATAAAAAGCCAGCACGATATCCTGCGGTAAAACTCCAGCTTCTAGCAATTCTTGAGTCACTCCTTCTTCAATACCATCCCATTCAATCCAAATCTTCCCTTCGCGAAGGCGGAGGTGCAAAACAATATTGTGAACTCTGCCTGTTTTATTCCATCCTGCACCCATCAATAAATAGTTATCGTTTTGTCGATCGCAAATTGTCAGACTTTCAATTTCTGGCTGGCTGGATTTATACTGTCCGTGAACGGCTACAATTTTTTGAACTATCTGCCGATACTTTTCTAACTTATCCATTGTACTATCTCCTCAGAACTTGGATTAAAAACAATTAACTTAATTTCTTGGTCTTGAACGATCGTTTGAATAGAAATACGCATAAAAAATCCTTGATAAATTTGTTGAGGTACTGCTAAATATATTTCTCTTTCGGGATGCTGCCGCCTCAAAAAGCCTCGGTATATATTGTATTGTCCGACAGCTTTTTCTAGTTCGGAAACTAATGAAGGACTCGTAAAGCTTTTGATTTCTACAACAATTTTTCGGTGATTCCTTTCAGCAGCGAATAGCTTCTCTGCTGCTAAATCCGCATAGAGACGCAGGTCTTGAAATTCGATTGTCAGCGGATCGTCTGTAATTTCCCAGCCCTCTTTGGCTAAAGCATTTTTGACGCAATCATGATAGATGTCTTGTCTTGGCATAGAAGTAATTATACCAAAAAATTGATCTGCCTTTCAGGGGCGGCGTCGGAGCAACGACCCATCGTGCATTATTTAAAAATATCTTTCCGCTTCTGCAACAGCAAAGTGGCGGTTAAATAAACTGCTGCGTGCAGGCCTAAAATTCCCCAATTCAAAGCCAAGTTTTGCCAAGTTGGTTGGTAGACTGCACTCTTATCGAATAAGTGCGGTAAGATTGTGCGATCGCACAATCTTACCGCACTTCCCTCAACCGTTTATGTAATAATCCCGCGTTCCCTTCGCATTCATCGCTTCTCCGAGTCGATTTAACCCGTACACGTAAGCTGCAGTTCTCATGGAAACTGACAATTCCTGAGATTTTTTCCAAATTGCCTCAGTTTCTTCGACCATTTTATGCTTCAACCGCTGATTGACTTCCTCCAGCGTCCAATAAAGCCCGCTGCGGTTTTGCACCCACTCAAAATAACTAACCGTTACGCCTCCGGCATTGACTAAAATATCAGGAATTACCTGAATCCCCCTCGCTTCTAAAACCAAATCAGCAGCAGAATCAATCGGCCCGTTAGCTACTTCAAAAATAAACTTAGCCTTAACATCATTAACATTGGCTTCCGTTATTTG
Source organism: Microcoleus sp. K4-B3 (assembly GCF_036704615.1). Classification (NCBI taxonomy): domain Bacteria; kingdom Bacillati; phylum Cyanobacteriota; class Cyanophyceae; order Oscillatoriales; family Microcoleaceae; genus Microcoleus; species Microcoleus sp. K4-B3. Next base: position 23,119 of record NZ_JAUBSF010000006.1, on the reverse strand, counting down.
ATTCTCCAAAGCTGCTGGAACCAGCACGTCTACATCTAATGCTAAAAGCTGTTCATTTGTCAAGATTTCGTGTTCGATAATATTGCAAACTGAACCTTCGCAGTAAATAGCTTTGATACCTTTGTTAGAGTCTTTAAAGCCTCGAATACTGGGGATATCCAGCCCTTGTTTAGCATAAATTCCCCCTTGGGAATCGCTGACAGCAACAACTTTGTAACCTGCTTTCCAGAGCAGTTCTGCTATTTCTGCGCCGGCATTACCAAAACCTTGTACTGCTACAGTCGTATCTTGAGGATTTAGCTCAAATTTGGGTAAGATAGTTTCTACTACAAAAAAAGCACCCATTGCTGTGGCCGTATCTCTGCCCAAGCTGCCGCCAATTGTCACTGGTTTACCAGTCACCACGGCTGGAGAAAGCTGCCGCTTAATAATATTGTACTGATCCATCATCCAACCCATAATCATGGGATTGGTGTAGACATCCGGGGCGGGAATATCGACATCGGGGCCGATGAAATCTGCGATCGCATCGACATAGCCCCGGCTCAACCGTTCCAATTCCAGTTTGGACAATTCCTTGGGATTGAGAGTAATTCCGCCCTTGGCTCCCCCAAAGGGCAAGTTCAAAACTGCACATTTAAACGTCATCCAAAATGCTAAGGATTGCACTTCATCAAGGGATACTTCTGGATGATAGCGAACTCCTCCTTTAGATGGGCCTCTGGTATTGTCGTAGCGCACCCGATAACCTTGAAAAATTCGCAGGGAACCGTCGTCCATCCGCACGGGAATCGATACAATTAAACTAGATTTGGGATATTTCAGCCGTTCGATCGTATCCTCGGAAAGCGACACATATTTTAAGGCTCGTTCTAATCGGCGACTGGCATCGGCAAATAATGAATCAGACATAGTAAGAGGAAGGAAGAGGTTCGAGGGAAGAAGGAAGACAGGAGAATAATTTGCCGCAAAACTCTTGGTTAGCTGGCATCTTAAATTTAATTATTTTGGATTACCTGGTGGTTTTGCGATCCTTTCTAATTTAATCACAATCTCGGTGTAATTCTGCATAAGTGTCTTCTACATAAGTGCCTTTGGCATAAGTGCTCTCTACCTTGTGTCGATCGACAATCTCGCAGTGCCAAGCAGCGATTAAGCAGATACACTTACAATAGAAGGTGATATTTAAGCTCAAGCCACAATTTGAGTTCGATCGCTCAAATCACAGCCAGCCATCAGGGAAATTAAATTCTGAAATAGATCGAGGCTTTAGCTGACGTTATCAACTGAATTATTATTATGGTTGGACTCCTAGCCGCACTCTCTGGGTCTGCGGCAGGGGGTATGAGAATTGCCCTGCCCCTGCTGTTAATTGGTTTGTTGCGGATTGACAAACTTTGGTCGGAAATACCTCTATTGTCGGGGGTTCACCCCCAAGTGGCGATCGCCATCTTGGTGAGTTGGTCGCTGTTAGAATTATTTGCTTCTAAAACCTTTGTGGGACAGCGGGTGCTACAAGTTGTGCAAATTATTTTCAGTCCCATTGTAGGAGCAATTATGGGAATTGCGATCGCTCAGGTAAGTTCGATCGACGAAATTATTGCTCACCCTTGGATGCTGTGGATTATTGGTGTTGTCGGAGGTTTGTTGGCTTTAGTGCTGCAACTGGTACAAGCAGGATGGCTTTACCGACTGCGGGGTTTGCCGATTTGGGTGATTTTCCTCCAAGATGTTCTGTGCATTTCCTTGGTTTTGTTTGCCTTTGACGCTCCGCGGCAGGGAGGGCTAGTTGCTATGATGCTGCTGTGGCTGGCAATTCGCAGTTCTAAAGAGTGGTATCGCTGGTACAGAAGTCAGGGAATAACGGGCGATAGGGGAAATCCCCGCCGCCACAAGCGCGATCCAGATTAATTGGTGATTAGTCATTTCGTTTACGGTTGTTTCGGAATGATTTAACCGCAGAGACCGCAGAGGGCGCTGAGTCTCCAGAAGAGAGAGAGGAATAATTCCGATCCCAACGGATTTGATATCATTAGTCCTTTGTAACTACAGTCAACTGTCAACTGTCAACAGTCAACAGTCAACAGTCAACTGTCAATTTAAAGCAATCCGATCGAGTGTAGCGGGCCGTGACCGGTAATTAACTCCAGCAATAGTGCCATAAAACCAATCATCGCCACACGACCATTCCAGACTTCCGCCCCCGTCGTCAAACCCCACTCCCACTGCTCTTGAGGGTACATTTTCACTTTCTTGGAAGGGCGTATAACATCAGAGAATTTAACGCTGGGAGATTCGATCGACTCGATGACTAAATCGGCCAAAGCCTCAATAAACACCGGATGAGTATTCAGGGCGGGCACTCGGTAGAAATTCTGAATCCCCGATTCTTCTGCTAATTCTCGATACTCCATGTCAATTTCTTGTAGAGTCTCGATGTGCTCGGAAACGAAACTAATCGGAACTACCAACAAATCTTGCACTCCATTTTCTGCCAATTCGGTAATGGCGTCTTCGGTGTAAGGCTTGAGCCATTCCACCGGGCCAACCCGACTTTGATAAGCTAGAGTGTGTTCGTTCGATCGATCCAAATGTTCCACAATCAGACGAGTGCAATCTTCAATCTCGCGCTGATAGGGGTCTCCAGCCTCTTCTACGTAGCTGACGGGGACGCCGTGGGCGCTAAAAAAGATGTGAACTCGATCGGGATCGGGATTGTGGTCTAGTTCTTGGGCAATCAATTCCGACATTGCCTGAATGTAGCCTGGCCGCTGATACCAAGAAGGAATCGCGGTATATTCTATATCCTTGAGATCAGGATCTTTGCCCCACATTTCTTCTAGCTGCCGGAAGCTAGAACCGCTGGTGCTGATGGAAAATTGAGGATACAGCGGCAAGATTGTCAAGTGTTCGATGCGATCGCGCTTAATTTTGGCGATCGCCTCTTCGGTAAAAGGATGCCAGTAGCGCATCCCCACGTACACTCGAGCATCCTGTCCCTTTTTTTGCAAGAGTTCTTGCAGCGAAGCGGCTTGTTCCTCGGTAATCCGCCGCAAAGGAGAGCCGCCCCCGATTTGGCGGTAGTTTTCCTGGGATTTCTGAAAACGCAGGGTCGAAATCAACCAGGCGAGCGGTTTTTGCATCCACGGAAACGGAATGCGAATGATTTCCGGGTCAGCAAACAAGTTGAACAGGAAAGGACGGACATCCTCGATTTGATCTGGCCCGCCCAAGTTTAATAGCAATACTCCCACACGACCCATAGCGGTTACAGCTCTCCCATCGTCTCAGTTCTGTTACTTATCTTTATCATATAACTTAATAATATCTTAAGTCGATAGCAAGGTATACATAATTTTGACTGTGGCAACAATTTTTAGAGATTTAAGTTATCGGTATCAGTGGCTCTACGATGCGATCGCGCGTCTGGCAGCTTTGAGCGCAGGCGGCGAGGCTCGTTTGAGCCAACTAGCCTTGCAAAATTTGACCGTCAGCGCGGAAACTAAAGTTTTAGACCTTTGCAGCAGCAGCCGTCAAACTACGCAGTTTCTGGTGCAATATTCCCAGGATGTCACAGGACTTAACGCTTCACCGCGCTCGCTGGAACGGGCAAGGAAAAATGTACCATCAGCCAATTATGTAGAAGCTTTTGCTGCTGAGTCGATGCCTTTTCCCGACAGTCAGTTTGACAGGAGTGCACAGCAGCGTTGCGATGCACTAAATGCGATCGGCGCAGTTGCGAGAAATCTTTCTGGAAGTATACCGGGTGCTTAAGCCCGGTGGTCTATTCATTTTGGTAGATTTTTATCGGCCCACAAATCCGGTATTTTGGCCAGGATTGGCTGTATTTTTGTGGTTGTTTGAGACTGAAACTGCTTGGAAGTTGCTCGAAACTGACTTGGGGAGTTTGTTGGCAGAGGTGGGATTGCGATCGTACAATTCCGAAGAAGCTCAGCAACCAAAACTTTATCCTGGCGGCAGCATTCCAGTAATCCAAGTTCAAAAGTCAAAAGTCATTAATCATTAGTCATTAGTAGACAAGATTGCAAAACTCACAAACAATCTGGAAAAGCATCTGCGTTTATCTACTTTTATCTGCGGTTTCCCTATCAATCAAAAAATTATGCAATCTTGTCTACTAATGACTAATGACTCATAACTAAACAAACTTTTTCGCTTCTGCCAAAGCCGCCTCAAACTTGAGCAATACATCCTTTTCTGTGTGAATAACTTTCTCTTGTTCCAGCAGCGGGCGGCCAAAGCGAAAAATGCCGTCCTGTTCTACGTGGTCTACATAAGGCAACGTTTCTGGATGCGGCAAAAATTTTCTGCCAATTGTGTACGGCGTGTGGAAAGAAAAACTAAAATCAGGAAACTTGTCGCTTTTGATTTCCAGGTAGTAAAGCGAGTAATAATCTTTGGTTTCGGAGTACACACATTCGCGGCACTTATTTACCAATTTGCGGTTCTGATAGAAAAACTCCCACTTGTCCCAATAGTAGCCATCTTTCATCATTTCCTGGTGGTCGTCGCACAGTTCTAGATATAATTTGTCAGCATCCGCCGGGCGGTAGAAGTAAAGCATGGCGTAGGGCATCTCAATCAGTAACTTGACAGCTTGATTTTTTCGCTGGTACCATTCCTGCTGGTGAGTTTCGTATACTTCCTTATATTTAATTGCTTTAAAGCTGTTGAGCTGATTTTCTTTGGCCCACCGCGACGCCCAAACTGTCCAGTAAGCTAGCTGGAAGGTTGCTGAAATTTCCGCCGAACCTTGTTCTTTCCAGTCGGCAATGATTTTTTCCCAAGCTGAACTAAAAGCTCCTCGGGATTGTTCGTTTTCTTCGCGGTTTTCTGTATTGATTGGGGAGGCTGTTGGGCGATTATTTTGAATCAGCCTTTTGGGTTCTTTGCGCCAATTATTAATATCAGTTTCCGTTAGACTTAAGATGAATCTTCTGTCGTGAACGGGATATTCTAAATGGATTCCAGATTTGCGAAAAGAGCGGTATTCTAGAATAGGGAGTTTGCCTTGTTCAATCCACTGCTGGCGTTCTGCTGGCGAACACTTGAGTATTGCTTCTAATTCTACGGGATCGACGGCTAATTCACTTTTGAATGTCTCCCAAAATCTTTCTTGTTCGGCGGGATTTACTTCCAGCACGGATACAATTTTGCTGACGAGGTAATCGGTTTTGTCTTGGCAATTTTCGGGAAGTCCTAAAAATTCGAGCAGTTTGGTCTTGAGTATGCGTCTGGCAGAGATTAGCTCGGCTAACATGAGAAGCTCCAGTAGAGTCATGAGTTGCGCCCTTGAATTGGCAAGATTTGCGCAAGTCTTATATATCTTAATAGATTCTCCTGGTTTGTCGGCAATTGAAATGTCCGCGCCAGCGAAGCTATCCCGAACCCGCGTGCCTTCGGGAATGATAGGGAATTCCCCAACCTCCGCTCCATGCCTAAGCCAAAATACTCAAAACAAGGCTAAAAGACCGATCGACCTTTTGGCCTTATTGGCTAAAATCGATAATTGCGATCGCGCACCCACAAACTCACAGGCACAGCATGGCCTGTTTTGTCAACCTTTACTTCTACCAAAAAAGATTGTCGCTGATTCCTTTGAGCTTCGCTAATCTCCTGATTGACTTTTTCCCTTTCATCCTCTGGCATATAATAAGTTTCTAAGCCGTATTCCATCCGCCAACTGTTATATTTGCCCTTAATTGCGATTTGATTGGCGGGCAAATTGGTGGGATTTTTGAGACTGACGCGGACGGGTTTCCAAGGTTGGGGGCGGCCCGGATTAGTCGCCGCTTTTGGCGCTTCTAAGATTACATAAAAACTGGTTTGTGGCTTGGGATTGTGCGTATTTTGCGGACAAGCAACCCCGGGCGGACAAGGTGTTTTTTCGGCAGGTAAATCTTTCCAGCCGGGGAGTTTTTCGAGATTGGTGCGATCGGAAATATCATAGCTCAAAACTTGGTAATATCCGCGCAAAAAATCGTAAGGGTCTACTGGTGCTGTTTGTAGGACAACTGTTTTGCCAGTAATAAAAGTGTAAACTGCGGTGGCGGGTACGGCGGCAATTAGTCCGATTTGCAGGAGTAAAGGAACCCACAGCCGCCACGCAGGAAGGCGTTTTGCTTCTGGGGGAAGCTGAAACAGATTTGTTGTATCTGGATTTTTAACTAATAAGTCAATGTTGTTTGTGTTCATGTTATGTATGGGTTATATTGTTTACGGTTGTTTCGGAATGATTAAACCACAGAGACCGCAGAGGGCGCTGAGTGAGAGAAGAGAGAAATGAATAATTTCTATTCATCGGGAATTTTTGCGAAGTGGCGCTCGAACCACAAACCCGCAGCAATTACGCCAATTCCGCACAAAACAAAGACAAAAGATTTGAGCAACAATCCTGTGTTATATTCAAATACTCTGCTGATAATTTGCAGGGTGATTAATACCATCCCTCCCCAAAAAGTCTGGCGGTTGCCTAAAGCTAAACCTTCTCGGATTAAGCCGACAGCGAGCAAAAATAAGAAAACATTGAACAGAAAAGTCGCTAATTGAGGAATGGGAGTAAAACTGAGGTGAAAAAGCGGTATAAAGGCGCTGGCGAGGATTAAAATGCCGATCGCACTTGTAGTCAAATCCACTGCTTTTTGTCTTGGTCGCCGCAGTTCCAAACGTCCCAAACGCAGCCACTCAAACAGCGTGAAACCGCCCAAAACAACCACATTTGCCAGCAAAACCCAATCGGGCTCAGTTTGCCCAGGATTCGGCGAATCTTGCCACAACCAGTGGAAAGAAAGAAAATAAAACAAACCGGCGAGAAACAGCAGTGCTAAACTGCGGGCGGTAGGTTGAAACAGCTTGCTGCGTACCTTCGGCCAGATTGCATCGTCGTATCCCCACAGCAAAGCGGGCGGTAGGGCGCAAAAAATTGCTGTACCCCAGGTTAGATTTAAGCCTTGGACGATAGAAACTTGTAGGGAAAAAATTATCGCGATCGCACCTATGGCAAAAATAGCACGCGATCGACACCAATAAGCCAGCGGCACAAACATTATACTGGCTGCGATCGGCATTTGCCGCACCAAAACTTCCAGCCAAGAAAACTCGACTTTGGAAGACCAATCTAACACGGCAAGCCAATAGCCCCAACCGATTAAAAGTGCGGACAAAACACCCAAGGAAGTCAACCGCAAACTGTAAGCCATTCCGAGCACGCCGATTCCCCAAGCAAGGAAAAGTCCGTAGGAAGAACCGCCAATGTGGAACATTTGCGCCATCAAAGCCATATTTGCTCCTAAAATCAGAGCACCTAATAGCAACAATCCTTCACCTAGGAGTTTGTTTCGCCCTTTTGTTGCGGGCAGATTGGGAGGGGAGTTGTTGCTTCGGGATGGGGGAATTCGCCACAGATAGAAACCTGCTGCATTGACTGCTACGAAAAGACTTAGCAGCAGCGCAACTCTCACTTCGCGCGACCAAACTTGCCAGTTTGCGGCTACAAAGGTGATGACTCCTATACCGAGGAGAATGCCGCCGAGACTCATCAGAATGCTGAGGAATCGGTTGCGGGAGGCGGTTTCGAGTGTGTTGAATTGGTAGCGTTCGGAAAGTTGTTGGTAGAATGAAGTATCGATGAGTCCTTCTGCTTGCCAGAGTTTGGCTTGTTCTCGCAACTCGCGCCGAAATTTATCTGAAATCATTGTTTATATTCCAGAGGATTTGAACTGTGATAGTTTTTAATATGTCACTTGTGAGTCGATTGTCGATGGAGGCTGGGACACCTGCTGAACTTGCACAACAGTTTTGATTGATATCCTTCGGCTGTTAAAACCGTTTTTACATAAACAAACTCCCAGCAGAAAGGAACGAATAAATCAAGGAATGTAATATTATGGTACAAGCTCAATCTAAAAAATTAACTTTTGACGAGTACCTTAATTACTCAAATGATACGGGTCAACGCTATGAGTTAATTGATGGGGAGTTAATAGCTTTGCCACCAGAATCTGAACCTAATAATTTCATTGCTAACTATCTATTTTTCTATTTTGCTAGCAGCGGGCTAGTGCCACTCAGGCTGATTAAAACGCATAATTGCGAGGTTCAAGTTGCCGTTTTGCGCTCGTCCGATGCCGCCAACCGCTACCCCGATTTGATAATTCTGGAACCTGAACACATTCCGCTGACAGCAACCAGGCTAACTATCACTTTCGATATGCTGCCTCCTCGGTTTGTTGTGGAGGTAGTCAGTCCGGGTAGAGTGGGCAGGGATCGGGATTACGATCCTCTTCGAGGGCTTCGCCAACGCAAACGAGCTCAGTACGCAGCGCGGGGCATCGCAGAGTATTGGGCGATCGATCCAATTGAACAAGTAGTGACAGTTTTGCTGCTTGAGGATGGGCAATATGTTGAGGTTGGGGTGTTTCGGGATGGAGAGGCGATCGTATCTCCGATGTTTCCACAGCTAAATTTGACGGTTCAACAGATTTTGAGTGGAGAGGTTTAGGGCCAGGCTAATAGCTAACTGGTTAGCATTCATCTAACCAGTCACTTTTGCTAGTAACGCAGAATTTTGTTTCAATCGCCGATCGAGTTTTAGTTTGATTGCAACTATGAATCATTTGTTGTCGAGGATTACAATCCTTGATGTTTCAATCCCTCATAGGGTTTTATGGTAATTGCAACCGTAATTATTTCGTGCTGTCGATCAAACTGGCGATCGCCTGCGGACTGGGAATCTGAGAGGGGTTGGCGATCGGTGAAGCAAGTGCTGGCAAAATAGCCGTACTAGCCACAATCACCGCAATACTGTTTGGCGCGCGGCAATGGTGGCCCATCAGCTTGTGCTGTTAACTGATGTTTAACCTAGTTCTAAGGTTGTCACCCCAAACACTCGATTTAGGGGTAAAATTGGTGGCGTTAATGTGTACATTCGTGCAGTTTCAAAAACTGGTTTCATTTGGTACTTATCAGCCAGATTAATACCTTCTAAATTGGTATCAGGCACATCTAAAAATACAGTAACATCAGGTATTTTTGCCATTAATCCTTGCAATAATAATTCGGCAAAACAGACATTATCGGCAAATAACGGCCCAATTTTATACCCCTGACGGCAAACTCTTAAAACGCCATAACCGCTTAGTTTTCCCTGATGTTTGACACCGAAAGCGATTATTTCAGGTTGTTGAATCCAATGCTTTAAAAAAACCGGACGGCGAACAGGAAAATGTTGAGAATCATAGGCTAGAATTTCTTCCCAAGGAACCGTTGAAAGTGGAATCAGCTCGTCAGGAATAACTCCAAATCCTAGACCTTGATAACGAATGTGACGGTGAGCTAATTTAAAACCTGATTTTTGATAATTTTCCTGTTGGGCAATAACGCCATCCAAACCAATATTTCGCGTTCCTAAATATTCGATCGCGGCTTGCCACAATTTTAATCCCCATCCCTGGCCCCGAAAGGAAGGTTTAACAATATAAAAACCAATAAAACCAAAACTGGAATCATAGGCAACGGCAGAAATTGAAGCAATAGGTTCATCATTCAAATAACCCATGAAAAATCCTTGAGGATCGGTTTGAAAAAAACATTCGGCATCATAATATCCGGGGTTCCAACCTTCTGCGGCTGCCCAATCTACTGCTAAATTAAGTTCCGATATCGTCATCCGGCTAATCATCCATTGTTTTTGGGTCATATTTTTGTACTTAAAGTTATTGGATCTGGGGTTTTTGGTGGTTGCAACATCGGCTGCCAGTTCATGCGCTGTTAGTGCCACCGTTTTTCAATCCCTGATAGGATTTTAGTTTGATTGCGGCCTCTACTATACTATTTGCCTTTATTTTGCGATTTGTTTCAATCCCTAATAGGGGTTTAGTTTGATTGTGGCTTTAGCAAGCACTGGCAGCAGTTCTGCACCGAGATGTTTCAATCCCTAATAGGGGTTTAGTTTGATTGCGGCTTAGGTGGCTAAAAGCTTTGTACTTTGTACGCCGATGTACGTTTCAATCCCTAATAGGGGTTTAGTTTGATTGCGGCGTGAGGATGTGACATAAGCTGTCCATCAGGCGATCGGTTTCAATCCCTAATAGGGGTTTAGTTTGATTGCGGCTAAATCTTTACCCGCTAGATGTTCAGTCCAAATCATCTGTTTCAATCCCTAATAGGGGTTTAGTTTGATTGCGGCGCTGGGGTCGGTTGCACTATATCAATCGGAAATTTTTGAGTTTCAATCCCTAATAGGGGTTTAGTTTGATTGCGGCTTATTATAGTCACCTTATGCCTCCAGAACCTGAGTTTCAATCCCTAATAGGGGTTTAGTTTGATTGCGGCTACGCGGTAAATGTCCCTTAGTTAAAGGGTGGAAGTTTCAATCCCTAATAGGGGTTTAGTTTGATTGCGGCGCGTTCTCCTTTTGCTTTCCCTTCCAAGACTTCGTTTCAATCCCTAATAGGGGTTTAGTTTGATTGCGGCGCTGGTCAATAAAGCTGCACATTGGCTCGGTATAAGTTTCAATCCCTAATAGGGGTTTAGTTTGATTGCGGCTTTTATTAGTTGAAAGAAATCCTATCAGGCAGAGTCTCGTTTCAATCCCTAATAGGGGTTTAGTTTGATTGCGGCCTACCGGCTCAATAGAATTAAGGCACAAAAAAGCCTCCGTTTCAATCCCTAATAGGGGTTTAGTTTGATTGCGGCCTCCGCGCAGATCAAATTGAAGGAATTAGTACAGTCAAGTTTCAATCCCTAATAGGGGTTTAGTTTGATTGCGGCTAATCTGCCTACGACCCCCGCCGCAAGGCTGTTCTCCCACATGTTTCAATCCCTAATAGGGGTTTAGTTTGATTGCGGCAAGGTAGCCTCGGGTAATTGGAGCATCAATTAATTCGTTTCAATCCCTAATAGGGGTTTAGTTTGATTGCGGCGCGACTCGCTTTAAAGGAAGCGGTAGAGCGTCGTTTGTTTCAATCCCTAATAGGGGTTTAGTTTGATTGCGGCTTCAATTAGAATACGAAGATGGAAAAAATAAAACTCAAGGTTTCAATCCCTAATAGGGGTTTAGTTTGATTGCGGCCTAATTCATCGTTCGTTCAGCGTCCTCCCCCAAGTTTCAATCCCTAATAGGGGTTTAGTTTGATTGCGGCTTGGTTTCATTTTATTCTTTAGGAAGGTTTTTGTTAAGTTTCAATCCCTAATAGGGGTTTAGTTTGATTGCGGCATTTTGGCTGACGCCAGACAAACCGCTCAAAGCTTTGTTTCAATCCCTAATAGGGGTTTAGTTTGATTGCGGCACTCTGAGGTGATGCGATCGCAGTTGTTAGGATTATGTTTCAATCCCTAATAGGGGTTTAGTTTGATTGCGGCCGATCAACTGTATCCGCAGCATCCACACAATCAGGCTGTTTCAATCCCTAATAGGGGTTTAGTTTGATTGCGGCTTGGTTCAGGTTGGGGAAATTGCCGGTTATCGCGATGTTTCAATCCCTAATAGGGGTTTAGTTTGATTGCGGCCTGATTCACCCCCCCGATCGCTGCCTGTCAAGAATCCACGTTTCAATCCCTAATAGGGGTTTAGTTTGATTGCGGCCTTGGACGACTTTGCCGCCAACTGCCTCAATTCCGTGGTCGGTTTCAATCCCTAATAGGGGTTTAGTTTGATTGCGGCATGAATATGGACACTACGCCGTTGCAGAGGCAATGGGTTTCAATCCCTAATAGGGGTTTAGTTTGATTGCGGCTATATTGGGGATAGCATTAAGAAAACAAGAGCCAGAGTTTCAATCCCTAATAGGGGTTTAGTTTGATTGCGGCCGAATTTTTTGTTTTTGGTCGCGCTCTCTTTTAAGCGGGTTTCAATCCCTAATAGGGGTTTAGTTTGATTGCGGCCCCTGGAATGCTATTGAAAATCATTTTGATTTTTTTATTCCCGAGTTTCAATCCCTAATAGGGGTTTAGTTTGATTGCGGCAGATGGATACAATGAAAGCACTTGTGCAGAATATCCGGTTTCAATCCCTAATAGGGGTTTAGTTTGATTGCGGCCGATTCGTTCCATCTCCCCGAGAAAAGTGTAAAGTTTCAATCCCTAATAGGGGTTTAGTTTGATTGCGGCGTTGGTTCATGTGGATTTGGAACAATCATAGTATCTGCGTTTCAATCCCTAATAGGGGTTTAGTTTGATTGCGGCTTAAGCGCTGCGAGTCGATCGTACACGGCTTGGCGTTTCAATCCCTAATAGGGGTTTAGTTTGATTGCGGCTCTTCCGCGTGCAGCGTCCATAAAGTTTCTGGTTGTTTCAATCCCTAATAGGGGTTTAGTTTGATTGCGGCATGTTGCGCTCCGGCGTTACCGCCCAGCGGTCAAAGTTTCAATCCCTAATAGGGGTTTAGTTTGATTGCGGCATTATTGATAGAGTTCTTGGTAAACCTTCGGACGGTTTCAATCCCTAATAGGGGTTTAGTTTGATTGCGGCCTTGGGTGCAGTTAAGTTTTGTTATAAATGAGTTGGAAAGTTTCAATCCCTAATAGGGGTTTAGTTTGATTGCGGCGGCCATATCTGAAAGCCTTACTCTATTGAGTTTTCAAGGTACATTTCCGTGAACCGATCTAAAAAGTACCATTTCAGCGATCGACCTGTCAAGAGGCAAATTTTTCAACACCCCTCAAAACCAATCACAGCAAGCATTACAGCGTTTCCGCGAACCGATTTTTTCCAAAAGTAGCTCAACTCCTTACATAGCAAGCGATACAGCCGAAAAAAAACCACCCCCAAAAAAAACCTACCCATTCCCGGAAAACTCAACCCTCAACCCGATTCAAATTCCAGTCGTAAGGCAAAAAAACGATCGCCCATCCATCACTCACAGCCGCCTCCGGCCCCAAATAACCGCCCACATACTCAGCCACCGAACCCGCCGCCTTTACAAAATCCTCGCCGTACCACTTAAAAATCTTGCTCAAATAAAGCGTCTTTTTCTGGGCATCGTACCGCACCTTATCGGGATTGTGAATAAAACGCCTCGCATCCGCTTCTAATTGAGTCCGCACAGACTCCGGGAAATAAGCCCCCCGGCGCAGCAGCGGGCAACCGACTGAAGCGCAAACTAATGCAAAATGGATGCGCGGTTCCGCAAATTCCGGCCGCAAAATTGCGTGTTCGATTTGATTGAGACTGTACTTTTTGCCGCCAATAATCGTATTTGAACGAGTGAAAAAATCCAAAAAACTCAGCCAGTTGGGAATTCCCAAAATTTTGGGACGGATGGACGCGATCGGATATACTTCCAGAACTTGAGAAATTGCGATCGCATTGTACGCATTCAGCCACAACGCCAGCCGCGCATCCGCATCGGTACATTCCGCCAAATCCAAATCGGCCAAACTTTCCAGCCACGCCCTCAAAACATCCGCCCCCTCAGCTTTCCAGCGCCGATAATTGACGCGGCCCAAATCGTCAACGTAGCGTTGCAGCAACTCGTCCCAAATCGTAAAGTCGATCGTACCGATCATTTATTACTATCCATATGATAAGGCGGGCATTGCTTGAGCTTCTGCTTCTATTTAATACTACCGTCAACCGAAATAACACCTGCAACGGTAGCATTTTTTAGATTAGCCCCGTCAAACGGGATCGGGTTAAATTAGCATTGCTCAAATTAGCGCCTTGTAAATTAGCTTGCCGCCAAAAAGCCCCGCTGAAATTTGCCCCCGATAAATTAGCTTCGCTAAAATTTCCTCCTCTCAAATCTGCCCCTGGCAAATCCGCATTTGCTAAACTCGCCTGCGCTAGGGGAATGCCGATCAAATCGCAGCCCGGAGACTGGTTAGCTTGCCGCAACTAATTGACTTGCTGGGGGTTAGCTGCAATCACCGGTGCAGCCAACCCGAACATCTGTCCCCATGAAACTGCTCCCTAATTTACAGATTTCCTGCTCTTTACCTTCTACAATCTTAAAAGATTCTTAATTTCAACTTCTACAGGGATCGGTTTCTTCCGGCACAACACCAATCCCACTTTGAGCGGCAATTTTTTAAATTCCCCTTACCTCCCTAACAAACTATGACGGATCGAACCAACTTTTTCGATAAACTGTTAGCGGCTGTTGAAAACAATCAAAGTTTGCTGTATTTAGCCCTCGACCCCGACCCGGAAACCTTGCCCGCGCTGGTTTCGATGACAGGGGAGGAAACTCAAACTTTTGTAACTGATTTGTTGTCAAAGCTAAAAAGTGCGATCGACCAAACAGCCGATTTAATCTGTGCCTGCAAAATCACCCTCGGTTTTTACCAATCTCTCGGTATTCCCGGTTGGGCATTGCTGCAAGAAATTTTAACAATTATTCCCCCTCACCTGCCAGTAATTTTAGATGCCAAACACTGCGATTTAAATACCAGCACAGTGTTTGCCAAAATTGTATTTCAAGACTGGCGAGTTGACGCTATTACTTTAAGTCCCTATCCCGGATTCGACCAAGTAGCGCCTTTTTTGTTATACGCTGGAAAAACTGTTTTTGTCCTCTGTGCCACCGCCAACCCGTCAGCGGCGGCTGTGCAAGAATACCCGACGCCAAACAACCCTTTTTACTTGCAATTAGTCCGACTCTCTCAAACTTGGGGAACTCCCGAAAAAGTCGGTTTAGAAGTAGGAGTAATGCCGGATATGTTAGCCCGCATCCGCAAAGAGGCTCCTGAACGCCTGATTTTAGTCGAAGGAGACATCCCCGTAGAAAATGACCTCACAGAAGAAAACGACCTCGCACAACTGCTGGCGGCCGGTTTAAGCAAGAATGGTGAAGATTTATTGCTGCCAGTCCCCCCGAGTTTATTAGCGGGGAAAGAGCCGCGCCGAGAAATTGAGAAATTGCGGGATAGTATTAATCAACAGAGGCTGCGGGCGATCGAAGGTAGTCCCACTTGCGAATTGTGGCTGCCCGATGTTTGCTTTTTACAACCGGAACCTCACCACGATTTAATCTTGCAACTTTATGACATCGGCTGCGTAGTTTTTGGCGACCACGTACAAGCATCGGGAGCCGTATTTCCATATTACATCGACTTGCGAAAAATTATCTCAATTCCGCAGATTTTCCATCAAATTGTCAGCGCTTATGCAGACATTCTTAAAAACTTAAAATTCGATCGCATTGCGGGAATTCCCTACGGTTCTTTACCCACAGCGACGGGTTTAGCATTGCGGATGGAACGCCCGATGATTTTCCCGCGCAAGGAAGTGAAAACTTACGGTGCAGGTAAATTGATTGAGGGGCATTTTCAGGCAGGAGAAACGATTGTCGTAGTCGATGATATTTTGATTAGTGGCAAAAGCGTGATGGAAGGCGCGGGCAAGTTAAAATCTGCTGGGTTGAATGTGGAAGATATTGTAGTATTGATCGACCACGAACAGGGAGTCAAAGATAAGATGCAGGCCAACGGTTATCGCGCACATTCTGTGCTAGCGCTTTCGGAAATAGCTGAGATTTTGTATCGAGCAAATCGCATTGATACCGAGCAATTCAATCTTTTGACGGCAGAACATTAAATTATAAAATTTCTAGTTACCAGGCTCTGCCTGGTAATTAAGCTCCGGAGGCTTTGCCTCCAAAATTATGTCTCGTTTGCCTTGTTTTAGGGGAGGCAAAGCCTCCTGAAATGCGTTCCCAGGCTCTGCCTGGGAACGAGTAAAGGTAAATATATCAACCTTGCAAAACTTCAATTAAAGCATTGCCCATTGCCCGACAGCCGACGAGTTTCATGCCTTCTGACATGATATCACCAGTGCGATAACCTCGATCCAAAACTTCGACAACTGCTTGCTCGATTTTATTAGCAGCTTCCGGTTGATTTAAGGCGTAGCGCAGCATCATTGCCGCACTCAAAACTTGGGCGATGGGATTGGCTTTATCTTGTCCCGCGATGTCCGGTGCGGAACCGTGTACGGGTTCAAAAACTCCCGGCCCGGTTGCTCCCAAACTAGCAGAAGGCAGCATCCCAATGCTACCAGTTAGCATCGCCGCCGCATCGGAAAGAATGTCGCCGAATAAATTGCCAGTGACAATTGTATCGAACTGTTTCGGCCAGCGAATTAACTGCATTGCTGCGTTGTCAACGTAGAGGTGAGAAAGTTCGACATCAGGGTATTCTGAAGAAAGGGCAATAATACGATCGCGCCACAGTTGCGAAACGTCCAAAACATTCGCTTTATCAACGGAACACAGCCTTTTTCCCCGCTTCCTGGCCGTCTCAAAAGCCACTCGCCCGATTCTGTCAATTTCCGACTCGGTGTAAGCCATCGTATTCACACCGCGTTTTTCGCCTGTTTCCGTCTCAAAAATACCTTTCGGTTTGCCGAAGTAAATGCCGCCTGTGAGTTCGCGGATGACCATAATATCCACGCCTTCGACAACTTCCCGTTTCAAACTAGAAGCATCAACCAATTGCGGTAAAATAGTCGCAGGACGCAAATTGGCAAACAATCCCAATGCGGCGCGCAGTCCTAATAATCCAGTTTCCGGGCGCTGTTTGCGGGGCAAATTATCCCACTTGTAACCGCCAATTGCTGCTAACAATACTGCATCGCAGTTGCGGCATTTTAAGAGTGTTTCTTCTGGCAGCGGATTGCCTGTTGCGTCAATAGCAGCGCCGCCCATTAAAGCTTCTTGAAATTCAAAGCCGATGTCCAATTGTTGACCGACAAGTTTCAGGACATCTACCGCTACAGCGATAATTTCAGGGCCGATGCCGTCTCCTGGTAAAAGAGTGATGCGGTAGTTTTGAGTCATATCGATTTTGGAGTTTTGATTGTAGATTTGAGATTGAGAGTTAATGGGAATTCTTTGGAAATGCAAGACATTCTCACAAGGCTATAATCATATCAGGATAAGCAACCTCAGAATTCATTATGACATTCCCGACTTACCCGCCTGCTCAAGCTGAACCGCCTCTAGACCCCCGGCAGAGTTTGCCAACAATGTACGATTTACCTAGCGAAGATCCAAAGGAGCCCGGTTTGCCAGATACATTTCATTTAGATCAGCCGCAACTCTTGGAATTCACGTTTTTGCCGCCGGGATGGGATGCGGAACAAGTCTTTACAGCCAGTGACCTAAATTTGTATTACGATGCAACACAACCGCGCTGGCACAAACGCCCGGATTGGTTTGCTGCGGTGGGTGTGCCAAGGCTTTATCAAGGGCGCGATATGCGTTTGAGTTATGTAGTTTGGCAAGAACGGGTAAATCCGTTTGTGGTGGTGGAATTGCTATCGCCGGGCACTGAAGATGAAGATTTAGGGCGGACTGTTCAGCAAGCTGGGGAACCGCCGACTAAGTGGCAAGTTTATGAACAAATTTTGCGGATTCCTTACTATTTTGTGTTCAGTCGCTACACGGATGAATTGCGAGCTTTTCATCTTGTAGGAGGCCACTATGAACCGGCAGAATTAATTGATGGGCGGTTATTTATTCCTGAGTTGCAATTGAGTTTAGGTTGGTGGCAAGGCACTTATAAGAGTATGAATCGGTTGTGGTTGCGATGGTTTACGGCCCAAGGAGGGTTGATTTTGAGTCCGGGTGAAAGAGCAACGGCGGCGGAACGGCAACTGATAGAATCTCAACAGCAACTCATAGCATCTCAACAGCAACTGACAGAATCTCAACAGCGAGAGGAAAGACTAGCGGCGCGGTTGCGGGAACTAGGCATCGATCCTGAACAGTTGGTTTAATAGTTTTCGCACCCAGGCCTGGTGAAACCCCTTTTCAACTCCTCGAATCCGCGCAACAGGAGTGAAATAAGATAAAAACAGTTCGATCGCACGCACGTACAAAAAAATCGGCAAGGAGTCGCACCAGTGGCAGAGGGCGAAGGCATACCAACACCAGCACAGATTGATTCTCGGGACTATTCTTGGGCCTTTTGGCCCATCGTCCCCCTCTATCCCTACAGCAAGCGGCGCACCATCCGCAAGGAAATTGTTAAGGACACAATCTGGACTTTTGACCAGCTACAAGGAATTTTCTACGTTGTCGTCCCGATTCGGATGACAGTAATTAAACTAGAACCCGAAGGCCTTCTCGTCTACGCCCCCGTTGCACCGACTCCTGAGTGCATCCGCTTGGTAAAGGAGTTAGTAGCGGAGCACGGTGAGGTGAAGTACATCCTGCTGACAACGGTTTCAGGCATCGAGCACAAAGTTTTTGTCGGCCCCTTTGCGAGGAGTTTTCCCGAAGCGCAGGTATTTGTCGCCCCGCAGCAGTGGAGTTTCCCCGTGAATTTGCCGCTGAGTTGGCTGGGTTTGCCGGCGAAACGCACGTCTGTACTGCCGTTTGACAGCAGCAACACGCCCTTAGCCGATCAATTTGACTGGGCAATTCTCGGCCCCCTCGACCTCGGTTTGGGCAAATTTGCAGAAGTTGCCTTATTTCACAGACGATCGCGCACGCTGATGTTAACAGATTCCATAGTTTCGATTCCCGAAAATCCGCCGGCGATCGTCCAACTCGACTCCTACCCGCTGCTGTTTCACGCCAAAGAAAGCGCCTCGGACAGGGTGGCAGACACCCAGGAAAATCGGCGCAAAGGCTGGCAGAGAATCGCCTTATTTGCCATGTATTTTAGCCCCAGCGTGCTGGAAGTGCCGCCGTGGTCGGAGGTGTTAGCCAGCGCGCGCCAAGCGCCAGAACGCTCTAGAAAAGCTTATTTCGGGTTGTATCCGTTCAAGTGGAAAACAGATTGGGTGCGATCGTTTGAGGCTTTGCGGGGAGGAGGGCGGTTGTTTGTCGCCCCGATTTTGCAGACATTGATTCTCAACCGCGCGCCGAGGGAAACTCTCGATTGGGTGGATAAAGTGGCGAGTTGGGATTTTCAAAGGATTGTACCTTGTCACTTCGATAGTGCGATCGACTCCCGGCCGCGTGAATTTCGGCAAGCATTCTCGTTTCTGGCAAAACACTCGCCTGTTAATTCTTTACCCGAAGATGATTTTAAATTGCTCAGGCAGATTGATGCGGGTTTGAATAAAACAGGTTTAGTACCGCCTGCAAAAGAGAAAGTTTAATCTGAAATTTTGCACCATTCTGAATAAGCTGTTTGAGCACAGGCAAGATGCCTGTGCCACAAAAAAATAAAGTATTGTGGAACGGGCATCTTGCCCGTTCCGGCTAGAAGCCTACCAAAAAGATTAAACTCTTGACAATTGGTGTCGGTTTATTCATTTATGTCATTAAATTATTAATCAGCTCATCCACCCTCAAAAGTTCTTGAATAATTTGCTCTACCCTCCGCAGTTCATTTATAGGATTTAGGCTTTTAATAGTTTTCGGGGATGTAGCTGAAGTATGTGCCACAACACCTCTTTCTTCCCCAAACGTATTCATGGTAGCCAGCCAAGCAGGATCTAAATCATCGGTATCTATTCCTATTGGCAAAAGCAACGCCAGAAGATTAGCTTCTTTGATTCCATGATTCTGGTCAATGCTTCGCTTAAAACTATTAATAGCTAAATCTATTTTTTTGTTGACTTTTATTTTTTGCGGTGGCAAAGCTTTACTTCCCTTAGGTGGAGTCAGTGTATCTGGTGGTGCTTCCATCATTTGACCAGAAAAGCCAAGCAAGCAGATTAAAGTACGGCAAGTCTTACCCTGACTATCCCAATTCTTTTTAGCATTAAGGGCTACTTCCCAAACTCTGTCCTCAAAATAAGCCTCAATTTCGGCATGAACTAAAACTCTGTAGGCAAGAGTTAAGGCTAGCTGTCGCTCGGAATATGAACCGAGAGGACTAATCTTAGGAATAAATTGTTTTTTTAACCTATTTAACTGCTGAGTTAGAGTACGCAATCTAACTGATTTTGGCATACCTCTCAATAACTTACCTCAAA
This sequence comes from Microcoleus sp. K4-B3, assembly GCF_036704615.1. Classification (NCBI taxonomy): domain Bacteria; kingdom Bacillati; phylum Cyanobacteriota; class Cyanophyceae; order Oscillatoriales; family Microcoleaceae; genus Microcoleus; species Microcoleus sp. K4-B3. The sequence continues at coordinate 3,229 of NZ_JAUBSF010000006.1, read as the reverse complement.
CCGTTAAAGATAATATGGTTATCTACGAGTTCAGGTACATTAAACTCTACATCCAAAACCTTTAACAAAGCTTTGCCCCACAGTGAGAGACGAGTATGAGTTTCGCGCATGCTAGTTGTGCTTTTCTCAACAGCTTCTCTGAATTCGCTATTAGATGATGAACATAACTCTTTAAAAGCTTTTTCCACACCCGCCCGATTCTTCTCAGCAGCTTCTCTAATAACTGGATCTGAAAAATAAAAAACCATTACATCTAAAATAGCTCGATTAAACTTGCCTCGGTAAGTATTATAACTACTCAACCACACGCGAAATATATTTTCTTCTCCAAATATTGTAGTGGTTGTTTGCACTGCCTTTTCAAATTGGCTAACTGTATATGTGACCTCAGTTTTTTTCTCTTTCCAATCCTTGTTGAGTTTTTTGCAAGTCATATCCAAGAACACTTTAAGATTACCGCGATAATCGGATAAAAAATGATGGAATCCTACATATCGCAGTAATAATTCGACATCGCGCATCCGAGGATCGGGATTTTGGGATTTAAGTATTTTTCTTAAAGCCTGATTTTTAATTGATTCGTCATCTAAAAAATTGATGAAATCACCTGGATGCAATGCTTGCCTGAGTTCTTGTGGAGATAGCGGAGTATTTTCTACATTCAGACGGAGAAAAATTTTGTAGAGTAAACTTTCTGTATGCCAATTCCGAATCAATGTAGTACGAAGAGTTTGATTATCGAGTGCATCAAGTACAGAACTATGGAGAAGATCGTTTTTTATAGCCTCATGCGTACAACCATTGAGTTCAGGTCTAAATTCTAAGTTTTTCAAAGCAAAACTATCGTTGGGAGTTTCGCTCCTTCCATAAAATTGCAGAATCGTAAGCAAGCGTTGCTTGCCGTCAAGAACTACAAATTTTCCGCGCTTTTTATCTTGAGAAGCCAAAACTATATCTGGAATGGGAAATCCTAGAAAAATTGATTCAATAAACCTGCTTTTGCGAGTTATATCCCAAGCATCTCGTCTTTGAAATCTTGGATTAAGTTGAATATTGTCACGAACAAGTTGATCGAGTATGGTGGCTGTCGTCCAGTCATTCCCAGCTACAATAATTTCGGAAATTTCGTCTAATACTGATTTGGGATTACCATTAGATTCAAGCTCATAATCTAGAGCTTCATCTTCCTCATCAAAGCTTACTTCTTCTTGTTTTTCTAAGAGGTTGAGTTCAGGCATGACCGCGCTCTACTGGGTAAGTTTAATTTGGATACAGTATACCTAAGTATAGCAGAAGTCAGAAGCCTTAAGTTATCATAGCAGTAACTAATTTATCGATTATGAAAACGATCGCTTTTAATTTTTACGTATTTTTAAGCTAGATGGCTAATTTTTCAACTTAAACTCATCAAACTTCACCACTTCCGATCCGGGTTTCCGCGTATCAAAATAGTAGCTGCTAACAGTACCCTCCCCCGTATCAAAAATAGTAAAAGCCGTAATATCATTGCTATCAATATACGGCAGCGGCCGCCCGTCTTCTCCCAACAAAGGCGCAACAGTCGGCACCACAGGTTCCAATCCGTTCGGGTCTCCAATAGCGCTGTAATCTTCCCGATATCCCGGCGGCACAAGTCGGCGTTTTTCCCCCGCAAAAGCACCGTAACTGTTGCCCACATTAGAAGTCTCCAAAAAGTGCATTCCGCTGGAACTTACAAATCGATTCCACAAGTGCGAATGTCCGTAAAATACCAACTGCACCCCCGCTGTTTCTAGCAACGGCACTACATCCCGAATCAGATAATCTTGCTGTTTCGGATACTCGTAACGCACCATTTTAATCTCGCCATCGAGAGCGCGATCGACTATTTGCACTGGCTCAGTATAAGCAGGTACAATATTGTCACCCAGAGAATGCGGCGGGTGGTGAAACATCACAATTTTATATTTTGCCTGCTGGAATTCCGAACTCTTTAACTCTTGTTGCAGCCAAGTATATTGAGCGCTTCCCTTGACAATAGGCTCAAAAATATGCTGTCCGTATCCCCATTTTTCGGGATTATTAAAATTTTCCTCCCGTTCGCGATACCTGCCTCTTGCACCCGGATCTAAATTCGGAGTCCGCCAGATATTCGTAACGTACAAAGTCACTAACCGCACGTCCCCAAAAGTCACAGCATAGTATTTTTTTGCTTCCGGAAAATTGAAAATTTCGTCATAGGTATCGCTATTAAAAGTATTGTTTTTCAGCCAGATTTCGCGCACTGAAGAATCATTATTGGGATTCAAAGATGCAGCACGTTGAGCGTATATTTTCTCGGCAGCGGCGCGGGGAAAAGGATCATTAAATTGGTCACCGAGTGTGCTGTTGGTTGCAAAGCGACCCATAACTTCATGGTTTCCAATGGCGGGGAATAAAGGCGCGTGTTGGATCAGTTCACCGCCGCTGTAAACTGTTTTGATGCCGTTTTTGTCCAGTGCGGAAAATGCGCGCCCTTGCAGAGCGGGAAAGAAGGCGCGGCCGCGATTTTCGTCAAACCATTCAGAAGCGCGATCGGGTATATTAATTAAATCCCCTGCCATAAAAACCGCGTCAACTCTCCCAATTATTTCGGCTACTTTCTGGAGATTGGCTGCTGTCATAGGCATCAATTGATGGTCGGAAGTGAGGAGAATTTTGAGCGCAATTCCTGCTGCTGGTGTCGGAGAAAGAGTGAATATTTTGCTGCTGACAGATGCGCCGTCTTTCCTTTCGCTGGTGACTCGATAAGGAATGCGAACACCGGGCATTAAATTGGGGACTTCTGCTTCGTGGCGCCAGATGTCGCGGACAATTGGATTGCTGTCAATTATGCTTTGTTTGATTTCCTCGGAAATGCGCGAGTCTTTGTCTTCGCGAGTGCGGCTTAGCTTCGTAGTATTTGCAGCCGCAATTTCATTCAGATTTTCGCCGTAAGCAACCGTGTTGCGAGTACCTGCAAACTCGGTAAACCAGACAACTCGCACCGAGTTTGCTGTTGGAAGTTGGAGAAAGGGATCGGTTAAAAGTTGAGGTTCGTTGAGGTTAGATGGCATAATAAAACCTAGCAATAGGACAATCAAAATCAAAACAGCAAAAAACCAGGGATTGCGAGAATAACCTTGAGAAAATTCTAAGCTGTTTCGCATTAAAACTGGTATAATAATAAATCACAAGTCACAGAAAAGCCAGAAGTATGCCAGCCAAAAAT